>REEF01000225.1 GCA_007695205.1 Planctomycetaceae bacterium | reverse complement strand
GATGGCCCTGGAATAAGCCTACAATGTGAGCCTGTCATGCAGAATACCCGCCGGGTTCCGAAACGGGTTCTTGCGTCACCCACCCAAGGAGTAACCCATGTTCCGCACCACGTTGCCGACCGCCGTGATTCTGTTGGTCCCATACCTTGTTCCGCTTGCTGCGGACGAAGGGCAACCCGATGTTGACAAACGCCCGACCAGGATCTGGAACCGGGTTGGCCCTCTCGGCGAGACCCCGCGGCACGTCACGGACGCCTATCCGCTGTCCGACCAGGACAACAAGGGCGGCTGGGTGAAGTTCGAGCCGATGAGCGACGAATTCGAGGGGCAGGAACTCGATCCCGGCAAGTGGAACCGGGGCCTGTACTGGTGGAAGGGCCGCCAGCCAGCCTTGTTCAGCGATAAGAACGTGACCGTCTCGGACGGCAAATTGCATTTGACCATGCGCAAGGAGAAGGTGCCCGCCGAGTTCGAGAAACTGGGCTACAAGGACTATACCAGCGCCGCTTTGCACTCGAAGATCCGGTCCGGCTACGGGTACTACGAGGTGAAAGCCAAGCCGATGAACTCGGCCGGGTCGAGTTCGTTCTGGTTTCAGGTCGAAGACGTGCCCGGCTGGTTGACCGAAATCGACGTGTTCGAAATCGGCGGCAAGGCCAAGGGCTTCGAACGCAAGGTCAACATGAACCTTCATGTGTTCCGCACGCCGACCGAGAAAAAGCACTGGAGTGTGGGCGGCGCGTGGGAAGCGCCGTGGCGGCTGGCTGACGATTACCATGTCTACGGGTTGGACTGGGGCAAGGACGAGATCAAATACTACGTGGACGGTGTCCTGGTCCGCTCCGTGGAAAACACGCACTGGCATCAGGCGCTGTTCCTGATCTTCGACTCGGAGACCATGCCCGAATGGTTTGGTATGCCCGACGACGACGATTTGCCCTCGACTTTCAGCGTCGAGTACGTGCGGGCCTGGAAAAAAGAACAGCAACCTTGAAGGAGTAACCAATGATCCGCATCAGCATCGCTGTCATCCTGGTAGGTTTGGTAGCCGACGTCGCCTGGGGTCAGTCGGTTGTCGTCACCCCCGAAGAGACCGACGAGATTCTTGCCAATCCCGGCATGGGTTGGCAGACGTTTCATCGAACCCGTGCACAGGACAAGAACCTGCCGTCTTGGATACCGTCCACGGTTCACTACGCCCGCTGGGGCTGGCGCGAACTGGAGCCACGGCCGGGCCAGCTCGACTACGCCTTCCTCGACGGCATCCTGAAAGAAACCCGGGAGGCGGGCCAAACTTTGGCCTTTCGAGTCATGTGCTGTTCGACCTATCCACGTCAGCCGTATCATCCCGCATGGTTGACGGAAATCAGTGGGAAGGTCGTCACCACCCGGTACGCCAGCGGACCCGAACTGGAGGTGCCGGTGCTGGATGATCCGCAGACGCTGGCTGCCCATCTGGATTTCATCGACCGTTTGGGAAACCGTTACGATGGTCATCCAGATATCGAGCACATTGATCTGGGGACGGTCGGATGGTGGGGCGAATGGCACATGAGCCAGTCTTCCGATGCACCGATGCCCACCATCGAAACCCAGAAGAAGATCGTTGATGCCTATCTGGCTGCGTTTAAGAAAACGCCCCTGGTGATGTTAATCGGCGGCGGTGAGATGCTGAAGTATGCCGTCGAAAACGGGGCGGGTTGGCGGGCCGACTGCTTGGGCGACATGGGTGGATTTTCCAAGACATGGTGTCACATGCGGATGGCATATCCAAAGATGCTGCCCGCCGCCGATGCCGGGGACGCTTGGAAGACGGCGCCCGTCGCCTGGGAAACCTGCTGGGACATGCGAAAGTGGGTGGACGAGGGGTGGTCGCTGCGGTTCATCTTCAACTACGCCTTGGCGCTGCACGGCTCATTCATCAACAACAAGTCGGCACCACTGCCCGAGGGCGAGAACATCCGGCTCGAGGTGGAACGCTTTCTGCGGCGGCTTGGCTATCGGCTGGTACTGAAAGAACTGAGCCATCCGTCGACAGCGCAGCCGGGGGAAGATATCCAGTTGGCGATGAAGTGGCAAAATATGGGATCCGCTCCGTGTTACCGGCCGTACCGAGTTGCCTACAGGCTTACGGACGAACAAGGCAACGAGCGACCTCTCGTCGGCAGCGTGACCGTGAACAAGTGGCTGCCTGGCTCGATTGACCTGTTCACGGAGGAATTCTTCAAGCAACCAGCCGACTTGCCGCCCGGTGAAGTGCATGCCGTGGTCGATACCATCAGCCTGCCCGATGATCTGTTGCCCGGAAGCTATGCATTGTCGCTGGCAGTCGTGGGCGAGACGGACACCAAACCAGTGGTCCAGCTCGGGATCAAAGGCCGATCCGAGGACGGCTGGTATCCGCTGAGCAGGCTGACGATCTCCAAGTAGGCTGGACTGTTCATCCTTGACGATGGAGACGACTTCCAAAGAATAACCGTCGGCGGATGATCCGGGTCAAGGCGAACTCCGGCCTTCGCTTGCATGTCCGGAAGCAGGAGGCAAAGGATTCGTGATCTTCCGGTAAAGTTCGGGGCGTCGCTGCCGGATGTTCCGGCTGTGCCTCCGAGCCTGCCGTACCTGCGCCAGATTGATCTCGGCGGTGATGTAATCCTCCTTCGGCTCCAGGCAGGCGGCCATGATACGATCCGGCCACTGCCCGATCATCGTCCCGGCTCCGTAGGATTGGTTGG
>REEF01000034.1 GCA_007695205.1 Planctomycetaceae bacterium | reverse complement strand
GGGATCGCAGCCATTAGCCGGTGGTTACGCGAAGCGATACCACCGGATGACGGGCTTGCTTCCTGAGGAATCCCACATCCCATCGAGCGATCAAAGCACGCCGATCGCGAAGAACATCGGAGAATGTGCGGTCCCCTACTTCCGTGGACGGCCCCAACCGCGTTACGATGGTGGTTGGATATTGCGTACAGCCAACGGTTTTGTATGGTAAGCCTCGAAGGAGTTTCATCGATGACCGCTCAGATTTCCTCTGACAATTCGTCCCGTCTTCGCACCTCCCGCCGTCATGTTTTGAAGCTGGGCGGGGCCATCGCTTTGGGCTCGGCGCTGCCCGCCGGGCAGATTCCTTGGGTACATGCCGGCGAAGATAACGCGATTCGGCTGGCACTGATCGGGTGCGGCGGTCGAGGACGCGGGGCGGTTGGAGACGCGTTTTCGGTGGCCAGCGGCCCCATTCAGCTCTACGCGTTGGCCGATTTGACGGAAGATCGGGTCGCCATGTCCCGGAAGGTCTTGCAGAATCACCTGGGCGATCGGGCCACGGTTCCCGAGGATCGTTGCTTTGTGGGTTTTGATGCCTATCGTCATGCGATCGACAGCCTGCGACCGGGCGATATCGCCATGTTGACCGGGTATGCCTTTTGCCGTCCGCAGCATATCGAGTATGCGGTCAGCAAGGGGGTCCATGTGTTCATGGAGAAGACCTTTGCGCCCGATCCGGCGGGTTGCCACCGCATCTTGGCCGCGGGCGAAGCGGCGGCGGAAGCGAACCTGAAAATCGCCGCCGGTCTGCAATGCCGCCACAGCGTGGCTCGGCAAGCCCTGATCGAGAAGATCCGCGCCGGTGAACTGGGCGAGATCCGAAAGGTGCGGGCGACGCGAGTCTGCGGGGGCGGCTTTTTGGCGTTTCCACCCGACGATGTCGATCATGTGCTCTGGCAGATCCACAATCGCATGCATTTCCTGTGGGCTTCGGCCGGTATCCTGCTGGAGATGCTGATCCACCAGATCGACGAATGCTGTTGGATCATGGACAGTTGGCCGGTGTCCGCAACCGGGAAAGGTAATCGCAGCGACCGGCCCGATAACTGCAGCCAGAACTTCGAACACTACGACATCGAGTACTCGTTCGCCTGTGGCGGTAAAGCGTTGGTCGAGAGCGTCCAGCCGTTTGCGACGTTCATCCACGGCAGCAAGCGAGCGGCTCAGTTTTCCGGCGACGTGCATCGTGCCACGGTCCATACCTACCAGGGACATGAAGTGGACAATGCCCAGATCGATTGGGCTGCCGAGCGTGAACCGCGCGGTCCCTGGCAGGCCCAATGGAAGAATTTTCTCGAGGCGATTTACGAGGACCGCCCGTTCAACGAAACCGATCGGGCGATCAAGGCGAATCTGGCCTCGATCATGGGCCGCGCTGCCGCGCACATGGGGCGTACGGTCACGTGGCAGGAAGTGGTCGATTCCCGCTTCGCGTTTGCGCCCCAAGTGGACGAACTCAAAATCGGTGGCCCGGCACCCGTACAACCGGACGCTGAGGGAAATTATCCGTTTCCCGTTCCCGGCCAGTGGGTCGAGATGTGAATCGGCGGCGGGATCGGTAAGGTTGGCCGAAAACGACTCCCGACCCCCTGGGCCTCTTTTTTTCAAGGTGAATCATGTCAGCATCTGAAAACGTCCGTTCCGGCGGCGTCCCGGCGGCGGAAGAGTCCGAGCGAATGCAGTGCATGGAAGTATGGGGCGGCAATCGCGGCACCAACAAGTCATTCGAGATGCCGGGGTTGAGAACATGGGTCTACAGCCGCCCCTACTCCGAAGACAAAAGTGGCGGCGACGTGTATTACGTGTCGTCGTGCGCCTCGGGACGCATCACGCGAATCCTGTTGGCTGATGTCATGGGACACGGCACGTTAGCCGCGGATACCGCACGTGGACTGCGGGATCTGATGCGGGAAAACATCAATAGGATCCGGCAAACCAGCCTGGTACACGCCTTGAACCAGCAGTTTTCCGATGTCGCTCGTCAAGGCGGTTTTGCTACCGCGCTGGTCGGCACCTTCTTCGCGCCGCGTCGGTCGCTGGCGATTTGCAACGCGGGTCATCCCCAGCCGCTGGTATACCGAGTGGCCCAGGCGCAGTGGACACCGCTGCACCGACGTCGAGCGGAAAACGCCAAGCTAGTCGACATGCCGCTGGGGATTGCCGACGAAGTCGACTACCTGATCAGCGAAACGAAATTGGACCAAGGTGATCTGGTGTTGGGGTTCAGTGACGCGTTGCCGGAGGCCTCGGACGAACAAGGCAAGATGCTGGGCAGTGATGGCATCCTGGAATTGGTCCGGCAATTGGACGTTTCGAATCCCGACCAACTGATCCCGGACCTGCTGGCGGCGATCGGTCGACTGTCACCCGAAAACCTTGCCCAAGACGACTTGACCATCATCCTGCTGCAGGTGACGGAATCCCGGCCCAGAATGAAGGACAATCTATTGGCCCCCTTTCGCTTGTTCGGCAAGGTGACGGACCAGACCCAATGGGTCGAGCAACGCCGATGATCCCGACCCTTCCGAGGCGTTTACCGTTTGGAGTGCGGCACGCCAGTGGCGATCGCATCGTCGCCATGCAGGTGGATGGTTTCCTGCCCGCATGCATCGAGGTCCCACCTATGGGCCGCGGCGTCCGGCCGCAACCGAAGTAGGTTGGGTCTCCGACCCGACCCGGTCGGGACAGAGT
>REEF01000035.1 GCA_007695205.1 Planctomycetaceae bacterium | reverse complement strand
AACGGTGATTCTCTTCGCGGCCGATCATGGTGACATGCTGGGGAATCACCGATACTGGGCCAAGGACATGATGAACGAGGATTCGGCCCGCATTCCGATGGTTCTGTGCGGCAGGCCGATTCACGATCGGACGGGTGATCATCAAATCGACACCCGGCTCGTCGGCCTTGCCGATGTCATGCCGACCTTGCTTCATGCGGCGGGCATCCCGATCCCCGAACATTGCCAGGGGCAATCCATGCTGGGTGATGCCGCGCGCCAGTACATATTCTGCCAATGGGGATACGGTGCCAAGGCGAACCTCATGGTGCGTGATTCACGCCACAAGCTCATCTACTTTCCCCGGGCCAACCAGCGACTGTTGTTCGACATGGAGCAGGACCCCCGTGAACTGCACAACCTCGCCGGCAAAGCGGAACTGGCGGAGGTGCGGCGGCGACTTGAGGGAAGGCTGATTCAGTCTCTGGCGCCGGACCAGCATCAGGCGTGGGTCACCGATGGCCAACTCACCGGGCTGCCGGAGGGCGAAGCGCCGGCGCCTGGCCCGACCTTCGGCCTCGAGGGGCAACGCGGCACGCACTGGCCGCCACCGGCCCCGCGTTGAACTCCCGTGCTGGCATCAACATAACCCGATCGCTTCCCTTCTCCTTCGTTCGGTCGAGGTACCGGATTGGGACTTGCGGTCCCCTTCCGTCTCATCGCCACAGCGCTGGAGCCGGTTGTCAAGTCGTGATCAAAACCAGGCGCGCCCGATGGGGGTTAGCCCGCGGCCTGCAACCGTCCATCGGGTGCCGCTTCACAAGGCAACCGCGATGAAATGCCGCCGGCTCATTCCATGGCCCGCAGCAATACTGTCCGGAACCTCGGCGTCGGATCGCTAACGCAAATCTAACATTTGCGCTTTTGCGTTCGGTTTCGCATGATAGGGCTGATGAATCAGCCGTCAGCCAACTCACGACAGGGTCGCCGCCGCCGGCAGCGGCTTGACCGCAAGCACGTGCTCGGCCTGCCGCAGTTGCGGTTCATCGAGGACATGCTCGGGCACCTTCGCGCTACTTACGACCATCCGAATCGCAAGCTGTACTTCGACGAGATGGTCATCGCCCTGTTGGTGGCGTTCTATAACCCTGTCGTTCGCTCGCTCCGCGGGATCGAGGACGCCAGCCAACTGCCGGGGATCAACCAACATCTGGATATCGATGCGATCAAGCGTTCGACCGCCAGCGATGCGTTGGCGGCCTTCGATCCGGAGTTGCTGGTGCCGCTGATCGCCAGCCTGCGTCAACAGGTCTCGCCACGACACGTGGATGCGGCCGACCCCACGCTGCGGGGGATGCTCGAACGGTTGCTGGCGTTTGATGGATCCTACTTCCACACGGCGGCGGATGTGAGTTGGGCGCTGCGGGAGCGTCACGGTCGGAATGGACGACTCCGCGGGCGTGTGCGTCTGAACCTGCATCTGTCGGTACGTGATGGGCTGCCCATCGGCGTGAGTGTCGCCGGGCAGGGCGATCCGAGTGAGCCGGTGACGCTGCTCGACGAGGTGCAGCCCGGCCAGATCGTGGTGGCCGACCGCGGCTGCTTCAGTCACGACACCGTGCATGGACTGCTGAATCGTCAGGCTGACATGGTACTGCGTCTGCAGCAGGGCATACGCTGCGATGTCATCGCCGAGCGATCACTCACCCAGGAAGATCGCGCTGCGGGGGTGCTCCATGACCAGACGGTGCTGATGACCGGCTGCAAGAGCCGTCATGCCGCTGTGCCGTTGCGTTTGGTCACCCTTCAGCCGTCCGCCAAACAGGGCGATTCGAACAGAGACCCATCACTCATCAGCAAGCCACATTCGACGATCCGACTGCTGACGAGTGTGCGGGACGACTCGGTGGCGGCGTGGATGATCGGGCATCTGTATCGCCGCCGCTGGGATATCGAATTGTTCTTCCGCTGGCTCAAGAGTTGTGCGCAGTGGGATCACCTGCTGAGCCAAAGCCGCAACGGCATGCTGATGCAGATGTATGTCGCGGTGATCGGCACGTTGCTTCTGTCGGTATGCAGCGGGCGTAAGCCCGATCGCTACAGCTTCAACCTGCTGAGTCTGGCCGCCGCCGGCCATGGCAGCATCGAGGACGTCCTGGCCATCCTCCAGAAACGATACGCCGAACGCGATCGCGACCGGGAACGTCGCAAGCGGCGGCAGCAAAACTCAACCCGCTGACTCGCACGGCGTCTTCGCGACCCGCGTGCTTCACGTTCACGCTGCGCCTATCTTGCTCTCAACGGCGAACCAACGGCCAAAGTAAGAACCACCAAAACGAATCAAGCCAAACAGAAACCTTACATTGAAATCCATTCCGGACACTATTGCTGGATCGGGGTGCGCTTCAGGCCGCTCGACGACGCATCAGCAGCAAGCCACCGAGGCCGAGCAGGATCAGCGAGCCGGGCTCGGGGACCGACGTCGGGGTTGCGCCATAGTGCTGGGCCAGCAGGAAGGCATCGCGGAGACCGACCTGGCCGTTGCCGGTAAAGTCTCCCTCCGTCCATGTCGCGTCGGACATCCCAAGATTCTGCTGAACAATCTGGAGGTCCACATCATCCACCACGCCATCCAGCGTCGCATCACCGGGAAACACGGTGTGAATCGTCAATCCGGTGGCCGTGTACTGTGGAACCAGGCGCAGATCGCCGAAGCTGTCCGGGCCGGTGATCTGGAACGTGCCCTGGCGTGAATCGG
>REEF01000036.1 GCA_007695205.1 Planctomycetaceae bacterium | reverse complement strand
ACAAAAAATGCCTGTCCTTTTCGCCTTTTCGCTTTTCGTGTTGCTGAGTTGACAGCGTCGGTCTAGGCTGGTAGCATCCATTTAGGGAGTCGGCGTGTGGCATTTTCGCTGGAATGGGGCAGATTCCGGCTTTTTCGAGCAAGTTGTTCTCGCTCGATAGAACTTCATTGCCCGGCAATCATGGGCGGCTAGTTGGGGGGGCCTAGTGTGGCTTCTGACGATCATCTAACACATCACGACGGGGGGGCGACCAACCCGCAGCTCGGGCTGCGCGTTTCGGCTTACGACAAGGTCGCCAGTCTGCTGATTGCGTTGCTGATCGTGATCGGTTTCTTCGTCACTTTGCTGTTCATCATCTGGCTGACATCGCGGTTGCTATTCACCCAGCGGGCGATTCCGGTCGAGTTGGTCGAGTATTCGGGGCGAGGCCATCATGCGGCCGGTTTTGAACGGGATCTGGAAGAGCCGGGCCTGGAAGAATTGGAAGAGATGGTCGAGCCTTCGCTGGAGGTGACACTCGAAGCGGTCACGGACCTGGTCAGCTCGCAAGCGGCGGCGTTTGACATGATCGAAACGGCGGCGGAATTGACCGGAAGCGGCACCGGCATGGGGGACAGCCGTCCGCCAGGACCGATGGGCGAGGGGTCGGACGATGTGATTCCTCCGTGGGAACGGTGGGAGATTCGATTTACTACGACTGGGGTAGACGCATATGCCAGGCAGTTGGACTTTTTCAAGATCGAGTTAGGGGCGGCCGGTGGCGGTATTCCGCTGGTCGAATACGCTTCGAATCTCTCGGCAGCTCGGCCCACCGTGCGCAAGGGCCGGCCGGAGGACGAGGATCGCCTGTACATGTCCTACCGCAATACGGACAGCCAGTTGGCCGCTTTCGACCGACAGTTATTGACGAAGGCGGGGATTCGAGTGGATCGCCGGCTGGTGCTGCAATTCTATTCGAAAGAGCTGGAACGCCAGTTGATGACACTGGAAGCATCAACTCCCGCCGCTCGGGGTCGCAAGCCGCAGGAGTATCAAAAGACGATCTTCGGGGTGCAGAGCACGCGTGGGGGATTCGAGTTCGTGGTGTTGGATCAGTTCTTCCGACAGCCTCCCCGTCTGTGAGCCCGCCACCATGTCCGGAATTTCAACGCCCCTTTGGTTGCGGCTGGACGAAGGCCGGTTATGATAAGGAGGTTCCGAGGGGCCGGTGATTTGATTTTCAGCTTCCTGTGAGAACGGTATCAAACGACTTCTTCACTTTCCATCCGAGAGAACAAGATGGACATTCAAGGCTTGACGGCGATCGTCGGCAACATGACGTATGTCGCGTTGATCCTGATCGCGTTGTGGGGGGTATTCTGTATTGTGATGGTGTGGACCCGGGTCGCGCAGAAGCGATTCCGTAACGAGGAGGCTCAGCAGGAGTTCCTGGCTTTGCTGGAGGGGCCTCTGGAAACGGGGGATTTTGCTGAGGCCGGGGCCATCTGCCAGGGCGACCCGCGAGCAGTGCCTCAATTGGCTCTGCTGGCGATCGAGAGCCGCTCGGTGGGGTACAACAAGATCCGCCAGTTGATCATCGATCGGTTCCAGCGCGACGTGATGGCCGATTTGGAGTATCGGGTGAGCTGGGTCAATACGATGATCAAGAGTGCCCCAATGGTGGGTCTTCTGGGGACGGTGCTCGGAATGATGGGGGCCTTCGCTAAGTTGGCCACGGCTGAAAACGTGAGGCCGGATCAGTTGGCCAGTGACATCAGCTTGGCTTTAATCACCACAGCAGGTGGATTGGCGATCGCTATCCCGCTGGTCATCAGCATGGCCAGCATCAACGTGCGGATCCGCAAGATGGAGGATTTGGCCATCTCGGGGTTGACTCGGGTTTTAGAGAATTTACGGGCCGGCCTGGACGCTCGAGGCTGATCAACGACGAGAACCGCCTATGAACGAGATGCATCAAGACGAAGAAATGCAGCCGTTGTTACGTTCCAAGACGTACGACGATTCGGAAATGGACATCACGCCGATGATCGACATGACGTTCCTGCTGCTGATTTTCTTCCTCGTGGCATCGAAAATGGATCCCTCGGCGGCGATCAGTCTGCCGCCGGCCCGGTATGGGATGCCGATCGTAGAAAAAGGGGCGGTGATTATCACGCTGGCGTTGGGCCAGGATGGATCGGCCATCGTTTATGCGGCCAACGGTTTAATTCCGGACGCGCTGGTTGATGGTAGCGACATCGAAGCGCAGGAGGATGAAATCGCAGCGTATGTCGAGCAGGAGTTGATGCAAAGCGGGGCCGAGCGGAAAGAGAATGTTCTGATCAAGGCCGAACGGGGGATCAAACACCGCGAGGTAGCGCGGATTACAAGGGCCGCGACGCGCCCCGAGGGAGTCGGGCAGTTGTATATCGCCGTACTGGAGGTACAGCAGTAACGTGACACTTCTGGTTCGATGTCCTCATTGTCAAGCTTCTTACAAGGCGGCCGAGCACCTGATGGGCAAGCAGGTGCGGTGCTCGGGATGCGGGAACACGATATCGGTGCCTGCCACCAAATCGGAGGAGTCCGCCAAGCCAACCCGAGGCGCGAAAGCGAGGAAGGCTCCCAAGAACTCGCCGGATACCGACGAGGAGACTCGGTTGGATCTGGGAGAGAAGCGTGAGACCCAGGAGGCGCACATGGATATGACGCCGATGGTCGATGTCACGTTCCAGTTGCTGATCTTCTTCATGGTAACCGC
>REEF01000275.1 GCA_007695205.1 Planctomycetaceae bacterium | reverse complement strand
CAATTGAATTTCACCCCAGTATACCCACCCCGACCCACCCAGCCAACCACCCGCCCCTAAACAAGGACAGGCAATGTAATATTGACATCCACTTCCGTACCAGGTAATATGATGAATAACCTGATGACGCATGGCCTTCACAATAACCATCGGAAGGGTTTATTCATGACCGTGGCAAGATCGCAATTGGTCGATGTTAATGTGACTCCCTGGTATCACGTAATCTCCAAGACCGTTCGCGGTGCTTGGCTATTGGCCCAGGGAAGGCAGGACCGCAAGCAGTGGCTCCAAGACCGCCTGGAAGTTTTAAGTCAGGTGTTTGCTATCGAGGTTGCCGGTTTCGCAGTACTGGACAACCACCTGCACCTGCTAGTGCGATTAAGTCCCGAATTGGTTACCAAATGGACAGACGAACAGGTGGTTCGGCGTTGGGCCAGTATATTTCCGCCGCGAGGTGGTGACCGGGAACCGCTCGAGATAACGGAAGCATGGCTCGACAAAATGGTGGGGGACGCCGAATTCGTAGCCCAGACGCGTCACCGCTTGTCCAACCTGGGATGGTTTATGAAGTGCCTGAAAGAGCCCTTGGCTCGGCTGGCTAACCGCGAGGACGATTGCCAGGGCGCCTTCTGGCAGGGGCGGTACAAGTCGATCGCTATTCTGGACGAGGAGGCTCTGTTGGCGACCTGTGCTTATATCGATCTCAATCTGTTGGCTGCCGGGCTTGCAAAAACCCCAGAGTCCTCGCCGTACACCTCGGTCCGTTTACGTGTCGAGCATTGCCGTCAACAGAATCGATTGGACGACCTTCAGGCAGCCAGGCAGGGTTCCGTCCCAGCCGCCCATGCCGCAGCAGGCTTGGATTCAGATCATTGGCTGTGCCCTCTTGGGGATGAGCGACGAAATGGGGCTGTGCGAGCCGGAGTTTTGGAAGGTTTGTCGTTGGGCACGTATTTGCAATTGGTGGACTGGACCAGTCGCCTTTTGCGGGAGGGCAAGGCACAAGTCAGCTCTCAGGTAGCCTCGATCTTGGACCGCTTGGGAACTGGGGCGGAGATCTGGCAGATGACGTTGGAGAAGCTGTTCTCGCGACCTCGACAGGTCGGAGTTGCGTTCGCATTCCAGCGCGAGCGACTCCAGCAGGCGGCTGTTCGGCGAGGTTGCCAGCGTGTGGCCAATTTGAACGGTTGCCCTGCCTGACGCATCGCGGGAATCTGGAACGCGGTCAGACCAAAATACGCCAGCAGTTTAGTCACAAAATGCTGGCAAGTCGCTGATCGAACGTGCTGGGCTAAGTTTTCGCTCCAGTTTCTCTCACTGATTGGCGAATGGTACTCGTAGAGGCATCCATGTTCGTCGTCAAAGGTACTGAATCTTGGCGATGGACTGCTTCAAGCAGGTCCTTCCGATGTGAAAGGCCCTGCTATCTACCCTTTAGGGTGGTTTCCGGTTGAAGGAGACATGGTCGTCCGTCGTTCATCACGGCATAACATTGCGTGTCCTGTTAATTGTGCATTGCATGTCCTGTAAGTGGTGGGTGGGGATTGGGGGGTGTGAATGCTGCGTTTGACGTTGGTTATCCACGCGCTGTATGGGGGCGGGGCGGAGAAGGTTCTGGCGGTGTTGGCCAGTCATTGGGCGGCTTCGGGCCGACGTGTGACGCTGATTACCTTGGATGACCAAGGCAGTGATCGGTATCCGTTGCATCCTGAGGTAAGCCGTGTCGGGCTGGCGGCGTTGGGGCCATCGCGTTCGCTTTGGGGGGCTCTGCTGGCCAACTTTCGCCGTTGTCGTCAGTTGCGATCGGCGATTACGGCCAGTCGGCCCGACGTGGTGATCAGCTTTACGGATCGCATGAACGTGTTGACGCTGTTGGCCAGCGGTCGAGCACCGTGGCCTGTGCTGATCGCCGAACGTAGCGACCCGCGTCGACAGCGGATGCCTCGGGTTTGGGAATGGCTTCGTCGGTGGGCGTATCCCCGCTGTGCGGCGGCGGTGGTCCAGACCGAGTCGATGGCCTCGGTGGTACGCGAACTGGTCGGCCGGCGTCCGGTGTTCACGATCCCCAATGCGGTATTCCCATCGCCGGTGGATGGCGATTCGGAAGATCTTCCCGGAAGGCGACGCCCGTATCTCGTTGCGATTGGTCGGTTGAGTTTCCAAAAGGGCTTCGATCTACTGATCGAGGCCTTTGCCAGGATCGCCGATCGTCATCCGGACGTGGACTTGAAGATCATCGGCGAGGGTCCATGCCGCGCCGCGCTGGAAACGCAAGCAACCAGCTTGGGAGTGGCAGACCGGGTCGAATTAGCCGGTTGGGTAGCACAACCGACGCCGGTATTGCGGCATGGTCTGCTGTTCGTGCTTTCGTCACGATGGGAGGGGTTTCCCAATGCGTTGCTGGAAGCGATGGCCTGCGGTTTGCCAGCGGTCGGTTTTGCCAGCGACAGCGGAGCGGACCAGATCATACGCCACGAGGTCGATGGTCTACTGGTACCGCCGGAAGATATCGTGGCGTTGGCTGCCGGGATCGATCGGCTGTTGAGTCATCCTGAATTGCGGCAGCAGATGAGCTGCCGAGCACGCGAGGTGCTTCAACGTTTCGAGGCGAAGGACTTCTTCGATCGCTGGGACCATGTCGTGGCCTCCCTGGTCGAACGCTTGGCTGGATGAATCCGAGGTTGTATACTGGCCGAACAGCCGTCGACACCTCGAAACGATTCCTTCCTCTGCACGGCTGAACC
>REEF01000402.1 GCA_007695205.1 Planctomycetaceae bacterium | reverse complement strand
ACCGGATCAGATGCTTGGTATCCCAGCCGCTGTCGATGTACTCGCAAGCCAGCCAGTCGAGTAGATCGGGGTGCGTCGGTAATTCGCCCTGCGCCCCCAGATCCTCGACCGTCCGCGATAATCCGGCACCGAAAAACAGCATCCAGTACCGGTTGACCATGGTTCGAGCCACCAGGGGATTGTCGGGGGCCATCAGCCACTGGGCCAGGTCCAGGCGATTGGGACGGCGGCCGTTGGTCTCCAGTGTGTCCAGGAATTCGGGCAGCGCCGGTTCGACCACCGGTCCGGAATCGTCCAACCAGTTGCCGCGCGGCAGGATGCGAGTTGTACGAGGAGGACCGGTCTGGGTGACCAGCGATACGGGCACGGTCTTGTTGAATGCTTCCAAAGCCTGTTCAGAAGCAGCCAGACGCTGCCGCGCCTCGTCTAACTCCGGCGCGATCCCACGGAAGTACTCCCACAACTTTGCTCGCTGGGCATCGTCCCATGCTTCGTCTGGCGTCCGCAGAATGGTCATGATCTCGTCGGGCAATCCTCCATCGGCTACGGCGAAATAAAAGCCTTTGTTGCCGCCCGCGTTGGTGATTTTGATCAGCAATTGATTTTCGCCGGCTGGCAAGTCGATCGTGAGACGCTCCTGATCCGCCGCGACGGCTCGCTGGACCTTGTTATCCAGCACCAGATCACCGTTGACCCAAACTTGAATGCTGTCGTCGCTGCCCAACAACAGCGGCAAACGCTGCGTTTGGTCGACCGCGATCGTACGCGTCAGGTAGGTGGCCGCATTCTGGCCGGTCAGCGATTGCGGCTGGCCATCTTTCCAGTCCGTGTGGGCTTGCCATTTCAGTTGGCCGTCCCGATAGGTCGTCTTCAGATCGATCCCCTGCTCGGGTCCAAACTCCGTCTCATGCGCTTCGTCGAAACTGGACGCCGTAAACGGTCCGATCGAATGCCAGGTGCCCAACTTCGGGTTGACGAAGCCATGCTCACGCATGGCCGTCTGCCAATCGGCTTGGGCGGCGACCAGTTCCGGAGTCGGTGAATCCAGCACCCGCTGCGCCTGGGCCACGGCCGCCTGTAGTTCCTGCTGCTTCAGCGCCAGTTCGGGGGTCAGCACGGGCGTTTGTGGTCTGCGGCCAACCGCCGGTTCCTGGATGTCGGCAAAGAATGCCGTCATGCTGTAGAAGTCCTTGATCGTGAAGGGGTCATACTTGTGGTTGTGGCATTCCGCACAGCCCATGGTGACCCCCATCCAAACATCCGACAGATTGCGGACTCGATCCGCCGCGTATTTGGCCGTGTATTCTTTCGGCTGGGCTCCGCCTTCTTCCGTTGTCTGTAACAACAGATTGTAACCCGAGGCTACCAACTGCTCCCAACCCGCGTCCGGCAGCAGATCCCCGGCGATCTGCTCGATCGTGAACTGATCGAACGGCAGATTGTCGTTGAATGCGCGGATCACATAGTCTCGATACATGCTGACCTGGCGCGGATTGTCGCTGTGATAGCCGATCGAATCGGCGTAACGAACCAGATCCAACCAGTACTGCGCCATTCTTTCCCCGTAACGCGGGTCCGCCAACAAGCTTTCGACCAACCGTGGGTAGGCGTCTGCGGACGAATCGGCCAGGAAAGCGTCCACCTGCTCGGGATCAGGCGGCATGCCTGTCAGATCGAACGCCAATCGCCGGATCAGGGTCCGACGATCCGCTTCGTCGGCCGGGGCAACACCCGCCTGCTTTTGCCGCGCGGCGATAAAGGCGTCGATCGGATTGCGAACCCAGCGATCGTCCTGCACCTCGGGCACCTCAGGTCGCGATAACTCCGCGTAGGCCCAATGCTCAGCGAACTCAGCCCCTTCAGCGATCCAACGCCGAATCGCCTCAACGTCCGCTTCCGTTAGTGCCGGACGATTGGAATCCGGTGGAGGCATCTTCAAGTAGGTTTCGTCGCTGGTAATCCGAGCCAGCAACTGGCTGTCCTCCGGACGCCCCGGAACGATCACGCCGGAAAGATCCACCGCGTACTCTCGAAGATCCAGTCGCAAGCCCGCCTGCTGGTCCTCGGTGTCCGGACCATGACACGCATAACAAGAATTCGACAAGAGGGGCTTGATATCACGATTGTAGTCGATGGGTTCCTCGACAGCACCAGCTTGGTGCGTCATGACGGCGACCGCGAAAAAAAGGGCACCAAAATTGCCGAAGCATAACCCCTTTGAACGAGTAAACAGCAGCATGCTTTCCCCTTCCGATATGGAGCTTAGGTGACGTGGGGCATGATTTCATTTCCTCCCATTCTACAGTACTTATGCGAAATATCTAGCGCCCGCAACCAAACTATCCAAGAGGGATTCCGCATCGGGTACGACGAGCGCCGAGGAGGACCGTTGCCCCGATGATCATCCGCGGCTGGCGAATGGGGCTTTCGACGCGACGATTCGCAGGCATCGCTGGCCCGGATTTTCTTGCTGACGTTTCGGGGTACGAATCATCCTGGCTAGCAGCTTCGATGGACGATGCTGCCCTGGTCGTTTTGGGCCTTGTTACGTCCCTGGGCGGCGGTGGTCCTGACTTCGGTGTGCAATTGGCTCAGTTCTTCTCGCACGGTGCTTAGTTGAAGCGGACTTTTTTGGACGGTACAATTTCCTCTGTTTCTCGCGTACACCACTTCGCCGGTCGGACCTGTGCCTACAGTTTTTCGGGGGCTTCGGTTTGTGGGGCTCATCCGGGGGGCGCAGCAGCTTCTGCACGG
>REEF01000037.1 GCA_007695205.1 Planctomycetaceae bacterium | reverse complement strand
CGAACGAGGCGGCGAAGAAGGAAAAGTCCCCGAAGTCGATCTGGTGGTTGTCGTCCATGTCGTAAACCACCGCCCACAACTCGGTGTCCGGCGATTCGCCCAGCGCTGCCAAGCTGGTATCGGCACCGGCCAGTCGCGCCAGTCCGTCCGCCAACGCCATCTGCATGTCGTAGGGACCGATGTTCCGGCCTTCCTCGTCCACCGGCACCTGGTCGTCACCGGTCGAAGCAAAGCGGACTCGGGCCAGCAGCACGTAGCCTGCCTGGCCTAGATCACTTTCGAGCGTTCCGCCGCCGATTTGATGGACCCGGCCCAAGTTGTCTTCGATCTCGCCCGTGCGGTCCTCCCCAAGACCCGGCCCGTGCTGAATCTCCTGAGCCGTCAGATACTCGTTATGGTAATGCAGATCCACCATCGCTTCGGTGATTCCCAATGTCGTCGAACCCGGCGTGCTGACCCAGATCTCGACCCAGAACGACTGCCACTCGTGAACCCAATCCGCACTGGCGGGCAAAGCTGCCCGTTGCCCCTTCGCGTCCGTCTCGCTGGGCTCGTGGACAATCGTCATGTCGATCCGTGTGGCGATGATCTGGTCGTGGCTGAAAAAAGGGGACGGGGGTCTTTTCTGTCGCGAGTTGATTCACGTCAGCGGTAGATTCGACCGCGCGGACCACGCCGCCGGGAACCTTGCCGAAACGCTTTCGAAGCTGGCGGAGCAGCGTTTGCTGGCGGGTTTCAATCGCGGCGACAGTCCGGCCTTCGGCTTTGGCAATTCGTTCTACGGATGTGACATAGGGCACTTGTTGGCTGTCTTCGAATTCAGAACAAGACAAGTCGCTACACAAGACGCCACTACAGTTTAAATAACTGGCAATATCCATCTGTGCAACCCCGTCGAAAGGGACTTCACCAAATTACTTTGTGCGGGTGACGGGTGATATGATAGTCGACCTACAGAGGCACTCGTTTGAGGCTGGGAGATCACATTTCCCATGTCGGATGGTTTGAGGCTCCAGCGTTTTTTAGGTCATGGTTTTGCCAGTCGATTTCTTGTCCCGAGTTTTTCCGTTGGTGTTGTGTCAGTGGGTGTTGTTTCGATAGAATCCGTGAATCTGGAAACCGCTTGCACCGAAGGATGTCCGATGTTATCTCCTTTTCCCGGCATGGATCCGTACCTCGAGCAGCACTGGCGCGATGTGCATCACCGGCTGGTCACTTATTCGTGTGACCAGATCCAGACGCAACTGCCGCCGGAGTTGCGGGCTCGCATGGAAGAGCGTGTCTTTGTAACCGGCGTGGGCGGCCCTATCGGCCACCGCATTCCGGATGTGCATGTTGTCGAGTATCCAGAGCGTGGTATGGTCCGTTCCGGAACCGTTTTGGCTGTCGAGGAGCAGGTGGACGTTGCCGCCCCTTTCGTCGTCGAATTCTCTGACTTGCGAGTGACGGAAACGCACGTCGAGATCGTTGACGCGAGTTCCGGCAACCGCATTGTCAGCACGCTCGAGTTCCTGAGTCCGACAAACAAGTTCGCGGGCGAAGGGCGAAGCGAATACCTGCGGAAACGCACTGAGTGCCGGGAGGCACGGATCCCGCTGGTGGAGATCGATCTCACGCGAGCGGGACCGCGCAGCGGAGTCTTGCCGATCGACTCGATTCCGCCGGAACACCACTCGACCTATTTGGCCTGCGTCGAACGCTACCATCCCAGCCATCGGCTGGAATACTATCCCATCCCTTTGCATTCCAGGCTGCCCGCGATTCGCATCCCCCTGCGGCCGCAGGATCAGGATGTGCTGCTGCGTCTGCAACCGGTGGTGGAACAGGCGTATCAGAACGGCCGCTACGCCGATTTGAACTACCGCAACCCGCCGAACCCGCCGTTGTCCGCCGCCGATTCCGACTGGGCCGACCAGCGGCTGCGCGCGCTCGGCAAACGGTAGTGGGAAGAGGGAAGAGGGCAGTTGCCAGTGGGTAGTTGCCAGTTGCGGCATAAGCATTCCCTTGCCCGCAATTCGCTTTCCCCCAATTCCGTTGCCTTCGATTCTTCTGTCCTCATTCCTGGTTCCGCAAGACCCACGGCCTATTTCTCTGTTTCCTCTCTTTCGCTCATCTGCCGATCCGGCGAACAGGGCAAGGTTCGCGGTCTGCTCTTTGCCTGCGCTACGATGGCCGCCGTACAGCAATTCGGCAAGAACTACGGAGCATCAGGCAATTTCTGCTGGATCTGCCTGCAAGAAACGTTGGACCAAGGGCAGGTCGTTCAGCCGCAAGCAGGCAATCCAGGCGTTCGAATCCGGGAGGTAAATCATGGCAGTTCATCTCGCTGTTCGTAGTCATCTTGCTCGGGACGGACGATGGCACCCTGCCACGCGCCAGCCGTCTCGCGGACGAAGGGCTCCCACTCCTCCCGTTCGGCCAACCAGCTCGCGGACCTGTTCCGCATTGTAGCCGATTTCGTGCAGATTGCGTACCAGTCGCCACTCAGGAACGGGGGAGAAATAGCTTCGCTGTTCTTGTTTGCGACCATCACGGCGGACCCTGATGACTGGTTTGATTCCATCGAAGAGACGTGTGACCGGGTGCTTACTTTGGCGCTGGCGGACGCCGAGCCAGTTCGGCTCGCAACCGAGCCACCTCAGCCTCCGCTACCTGCCGGGCTTCGGCTTCACGCTCAGCCCGCGCCGCCTCCCGCTGCCGTCATTCGTCTCGAGTCAACAGACGCTCGCCGGTGTCCCAACGCACAAAATCCAGGT
>REEF01000038.1 GCA_007695205.1 Planctomycetaceae bacterium | reverse complement strand
GTAAGTCCTGTCGGCACTTCAGCAGGTCGCGTACGTACTCCTTCAGTTCCTTCTCCACCCTTCCGTAACCGCCACGCACGGACACAGCACGAAGGTGGATCTCCGCGCCGTACTGCTTCGCCACTTGTTTCAGCATGGGTACCAGCACCGCTTCATGGCCAGCATCCTCGGCGAACAGGTCGATCCTACGCATCGAAATCCCCTCGCATGATGCGTTGCGACGTGGACAGTTCGTCATCCAGGGCCTGATCGATGTCCTTGCGCCGTGCCAGCGCGCCCCAGGTGTTGAAAGGCTCGATCAGGGTCCCGGCTTGTTGCTTGCGGCACAGGAACAGACCGCTGTCAGGAATCAAGTCGGGAAGAATGGGGGAATGCGTGGTGACGATCAACTGGGATTCGCCCGTCGCTGCGCGGGTCCGCAGCAGTTCCGCAATCAAGCGGACGCGGCGCGGATGCACTCCGTTCTCAGGTTCTTCAAATCCCAGTACTGCAGGCGGATCCTTAGCACCCGTCAATGCCAGCAACCCTAAGACGCGCAAGGTCCCTTCCGAAACCACGCGGGCGGGGACTCGCAAATTGTCTTCGATCAGCGACAAATCGACTTCTCCCAGACTGTTCACCTCCAGGTGAATCCCGGTCACCGAAGGCACGATCATCCGGAGGGCCTTCTCGACTGCCCGGAACTGGCCTGGATCGACGGCTTTCAGCGTATTCAAGAACGCCGCCAGTTCTTCGCCCATCACACCGATATGCCGAACCTCGCGGACAGGATTCGGAGCCCGCATCCGCTCACGAGGCTCGAAGTAGAAAAAGAAGTAGCGGGCCAGTTCCTCCTTCATTGCCACCAGATGGGGGTAGTGCGGCGGGTACAGCGGCAGCGATAGGATACTGTGATCCAAGAACCGCTCGTAGTAAGTCGGATGCGCCTGGCCTTCCATCCGCAGATGCAACCGGGATTTCATCCGTTCCAGGAACGGTTTTCGCGATTTCGTGACGGTGGCCTTGGTTGTCAACGCGGCGAGGTACTCGTCCGAGACGCGAAGAATGCCCGACTTGGGAAGGATTTCGACTTCGATCCGATAGCGCAGGTTCCGTTCGCGGACGAACGCCTGCGTTTTGGCCTGCTCAGGATGTGCTTCGCTGTGCATCCCATAGCCCCTCCCCGCCTCACGGACAACGGCGTGGAAGTCCGCTTCGTCGCCCTCGAAATCCTCGGGCAACTTGACTTTGCGCATCTCCCCGATCTGCCGATTGACCGAAGCCATCACGCCGGGCGCCAGTTCGACATCCACCTCGATGGAAAACACGGCCGAGTCGCGTCGCAGCAGTTCGTCCAGGCCCCCGTGCCCGAAGTGAAACGACTCCAACGGTTTCCCCCGATACGGCGGCTGGAACGCTTCTTTCAACGTCCGGCTGACGGCCATCCGCGACAATAATTGCAGCGCATCCAGAAAATTGCTCTTGCCCGCCGCGTTCGGACCGAACAGCACCGATAACGGCTGAAGTTCGACCTGGACATCCACCAGTGACTTGTAGCCTTTGATCCGTACCCGTTTCAACATCGCTCGCATCCCACTCGGCACCGTCGCCCCTACGCCCCGCATCACCAGCCGGAACCACCCCGACCATTGGGCGACATTGTACCCGTTCGCACCCGCAACGACCACTCCGAAGCCGCGGAGAACCGGGACGATCAGGCACTCGGAGTGGGAATCAGCCGGTCGCCGGGCAGGATCAGACGGCGGTCCTGGATGTGGAGTTTGCCGTCCGGATGCGGACGGTAACCACATTCGGTGGCGAAATGGAACTCAGCGGAAACCTCACCACGGTTCGCTCAATCGGTCTTCCACGTCGCGGCGGGAGAGGACTCTTGCGCAGCGTTCCCAGCGGTTTTTTTCGGGGTCGATGGTTTCTCGGTAGCGCAGTTCGAAGGCGTCGCGGGCCTTCTGACGCAGGTGCTTGTACTGGTCCATCATGGCAGCCAGTTTTTCTTCGCTCTCGATCCAGTCGTCTTCGATCGTGTCGGGCAGGCCGCCGAAAATGTCGTATTTGTCTTTCAGACGCCGCGACAGCACGCGGTACACTTGCTCGTCCCGAGTACCCTGGTAGACCAGATTCAACATGTCGACGGTCCGCCGCGCCTGGCCGAAACGCTTGATGCGGCCCAGTCGCTGTTCCAGCCGCGACGGGTTCCAGGGCAGGTCGATGTTGATCAGCGTCCCCAGCGTTTGCAGATTCAATCCCTCGCAGGCCGCGTCCGTGGCGACCACCAAACGGATGCGGCGCTGCTTGACGGCGGCCTTGATCTCTTCCCGCTCGACGGCTGCGAAATCCAGGTCGCGGAACAAGCCGCTCTTGCCCAGGCCCGCGTACACGGCCACCGGCTCGCCCGGAATCGCCTTGGCCAAACTCGCGCCCACCCAGTACGCCGTGTCGTAGTACTGGCTGAAAATGATGCAGCCGTGTTCCAGCCAGGTTTTGGACTCGGTGCGATGCTCGGTCAGGAAATACCGCACGGCTGCCAGCTTCGGGTCGCGCGCCTCGGGCCGGGACAGTTCTTCGATGATCGTGCGCAGATGGACGGCTTCCTTGTCGTTCAGCGTGCTGAGCATCGCTTCGACCGCCTTGGGGTTCTCTTCTTCGTCGCCGGGGCTCTCGCGCTGCAGCATCCTTTCGGCCGTCGCCCGTCCCGACGCGAAACTCGAGCTCAGTCGCTGCAGGATCTGGGTCTTCATGAACCCGGCCGCTCGGGTTTCT
>REEF01000408.1 GCA_007695205.1 Planctomycetaceae bacterium | reverse complement strand
CGGGCCCGCGCGCCGAGCGCGACCAGCATTTCTGGAGGGTATTTGCGTCCTCATTTGGGCCCGCGCGGCGCGCGGAACCGACCGACCCCTTCCACCGATTCCACCAAGAAAGACCTGGCCGGGTGCTTAGCTCGGGCCGCGACGTTCAACCAACAGGTTTTTCTTCACGCGTCTGCTGGATCAACTGATGAATCTTGGACTCGTCCACCTCGATCCCCAGTCCCGGGCCGATCGGCACGTGCGCCTGATCGCCCTCGATCCGTAAGGGGTCTTGCAGCACATGCGACGCCAGGAACTGTGGCCCGTTCAGTGCCGCCGGCGTTTTTAAATCGAAGGCGCCGTACAGGCCCAACGAGGCGGCCAGGCTGATATCGGGATCGGCCAAGCCACTGCCCAACCACATCAAGCCTTCCTGCTGGATGATCTCGATCTGTCGCTTGTTGGACCAAAGGCCTCCGCATCGAGCTGGCTTCATGGCCAGCCCGTCCAACATCCCCAGCCGAATGAACTCGATCAACTCGACCGGCGAGACAACCCCTTCGTCCATCACGATCGGCAGCGCGCCCAATCTCTTCAGCGACTGGAAGCCGCTAAGCTGGTGTGGACGCACCGGGGATTCCAAGACATCCACGCCTGCATCCGCCAACTTGCGTGCCGCTCGAAGCGCCGTCGCCACATCGTAACCGCCGTTAGCGTCCGCCCAAAGAAAACCGTCCGGCGAGTGGCGGCGGACTCGGCGAGCCAGCTCAACATCGAAGTCCAGATCCGGCGCGACCTTGATGTTATAGTGGCGGTACCCACGCTGTCGAGCTTCCGCGAACGATGCGTCCAGGTCATCCAGGCTGGTGACATTGACGGTCCAACTAAGGGTCAAAGGCCCGCCCGGTGACCTGCCCCACATCTGAGCCAAGGATTGGCCCAGCAACTTGCCCGTCAGATCATGCAACGCCAGGTCGATCCCGGCTCGAGTGATCGGCATCCCGATACTAAACGCCCCGGCGATCGTGCGATCCATGATCCGGTGTGCACCAGGGATATCGGTTGGATCGTGGCCGATCAGCCGCGGCGCAAAGTAATCGCGCAGCGCGATCGTCGATGCCTCGAACGTCTCGTCGCTCCAAGTCTCGATCGGCACGCTCTGACCCCACCCCACCGTGCCGTCGTCTGCCGTGATTTTGATCGCGACTGCGGCACGACCTCCCGACAGAAACTTGAAGAATCCCTGCAGCGGATAACGATACGGAAACACCTCGATATGCTGGATCTTCACATCCAAGTCATCCTACTCCCGTCAGAAGCGATCCGCATGCCCAGCGTCAGAGGCGTTGGCAGATAATGGCCAGGATCTTTTTGTTTATCGGCATCAACAACAGGGTTGCGGCACGGTCCCCGGTCGGTGACAACTCGGCCAACACATGCTCGGGGGTCAGACGCACACCGCGTTTTTTGACCTCCAGTCGCCCGATTCCCTGCTTCCGCAGATATTGGCGGACGCGACGGATGGTAAACGGCATCGTCTCGACGACCTCGAAACCAGCCAGCAGCGGATTGTCCACCGGCTGGTCGCCGGTCAGATAAGGGATGTTTGCCGCGATCGCCTCCAGTTCGGCTTCGATCGCCAGTTGACCGGTCAAGCTGGCAGCCAACACGGCGGCATTGGGCTCGAAGACGTAACGCCCGACCTGACTGGCCGTCGGAGTGACCAAGTTCGGCTCGCCTCTCACAGTACAGGCATTCACCGAACCATCGATGATAACCGTCGCGGCTCGCTGGCCGGGTGTCCGAGCCAGATCGCCGAACCAAGCAACCTGCTGCCGGCACTCGCCTCGAGTACTAATCCATTCCAGTTCAGCCTCGGCTTTCCATGAATCGGGCACGCCCGTCGCCGACGCCAGCTTGATCGCAGCTTGTTGGTTGGTCGACAACAAACGTTCCATGCTCGAAAGATCCGGTTCGTGCAGCGTCAGCCGCGTACTGCGATGGCCTTCCGGTCGCCGATCCGGATCCAAGTGCCAGGCCGTAAAGTCGTCGACCGCGACCTGAGCCGCATCGTCGACCAATACCGATGCGGACTTCAGATCCAGTGTCTCACAGTTCGCCATCGCCAATGTCGTCGCTACCTCGTCACGATCGACGCCTTGGGTCGTTGCACGCAGCCCTAGTGAAATCAAGTCGCCACCGATCCCACAACAAAGATCGAGCAAGTGACCCTGCTGTGGAAACCGAGCGGCCTTGTACTTAGCAATCCGCTCTTCAGTCGCCTGTTCCAGTAACTGCCGCGTGAAGAACATGCGGTCGGCTTGGCGGAATTTCTGCCGGGCGCGACGCCGCAACTGGATCTGCGCGATCACCAAATGCGTGCGTTGAGTGCCCAAATCGCCTCGAAGAGCGATGTTCGTCTTCAACAACGACTCGGGAGTCTCCTCCGCCTCGGCGGCTCGTTCCAGCCAAGGTGCCGCCTCGCTGCTGACCAACCAGCGATAATCTATAATATTTCCCAGTTCGCCCATCTTCTACGTCCTGGCAGGCCTTGAATTACCGCGGAAATCATGCATCATGACGATTGTTATGTCCCAGCCCATCGATATCCTTGCATTATACCTTCATCTGGCGACGGCCAGCGAGAAACGCCGCCGACCGCACGTGCGAGACCGCCTGCTGGTCATCGCTGCTTCGATCGCAGTCCGCTGCGACATGCCCCGAATTGCAAAGTATTGTAAATCAAAAATACTAGAGCACAACCCACACCACCTGATTGGCAGATGGGATACCGTGGAAGCAGCTTTGGAAGATTCGGATTTTCTGCATTTGCTGCGCAGCGTGCAGAGACGATACCCCCAAGAGAGGGCAGAACGTCTATTAGAGACGCTGGGGATCGAGCGTGGTGCCGAGCGTCAAGCGTACTATTCCGACGAGGAGTTCGCTGCATCGTTGCTGGGAATCACCTGGAAGGAATTGGACACGCTGTAAATGAACGGCACTGCCAGAGCCCACTGGTTTACGCTGTGCCTCAACTGGGGACATACCAGATGCAGATCGTCACATGTTGAGCTTTGCCTGGCCGAGCGCTTTCTGATTGGGTGACACGTACGATTTCGCCTTCGTTGTCAGCCAACCAATCGTTGATCATGTCCTGCAGGGCCGAATCGCTGACGGTCGACCCTTCGCCACTGGCGTGAGTGAAGATTCTCACTTTTTCTCGCATGATGGGGTTCCTCCTCTTTCAAAACCCTAGTGTACTCTGCGATGATCGCCAAGGGTAGGTGGGGTGCCTGCCGATGTCATCGGATTACGAGGTGCCGTCCGACAACATCCTGGCGGCTTGGGCACGCAATGCGTCCAGCAGTTGATCCAGGTCCCGGGGTGTTGTCAGCGGATTGATGATGGTCACTCGCAAAGCACCGATCCGTTCGATATTGGTCGACACGATGTAGAAGTCTCCTGACTGAATCAGCCGCCTGCGCAGCTCCAGTTGAAAACGCCCCAACCGCTCGGGGGCCATATTCTCCAAACCCGAGGGCACATGCCGGAACACAACGATGTTGCACTCAGGTTCGTGCAGGGGCTGGAAGTCGGAGGCGGCCAGCAACTTCTCGTACAGCAATCGGCCCATGTCGAAGGTGACATCGACCATGTCGGCCAGCAACTGTGGGCCGAACATCGACCAAACGCCCCACAACCCAAAAGCAGCCGCCCGTTTGGTGCACTCGACGGTCCGCATGCCGCTGTCGTATTCGGCCAATCCAGGTGCCGACGGGTCGAACAGGTACGGCGCGTCCTGCCGAAAAGCTTCGAAGCGATGCGCCGCGTTGCGGTACAAGACCAGGGCACACAAGGCAGGGACGAACAGCATCTTATGAGCGTCCCAAACGAGGCTGTCCGCACGCTCGATCCCCGCAATCAAGTGCCGATGCCGCGCGCTCAAGCACGCACAGCCGCCGTGCGCCGCATCGACATGCAACCACACGTCGTGGCGTCGACAGATGTCGGCGATTGGCTCCAGCGGATCGAACGCTCCGATCGGCGTGGCACACGCACACGCAACCGTGGCCACAATCGGCCGGTTTCGCTTTCGCAAATCGCTCAGCAGTTCGTCCAAGCGGTTCGGATCCATCCGTCGCTGCGAATCCAAACCGACTCGCAACACATTTCGGGTCCCCAGCCCCAGCATCCCGGCCGAACGTGCAACACAGTAATGAGCGTCGCTATGGACGACCAGCACCGGCATACGCCCATCGGCCGTCGCGCCCTGCTCCCAACCATCTGGCAACGCGATGTTGCGAGCCGTCAGCAAGGCGGTGAAGTTGGCCAGCGATCCACCATGAGTCACGAGCCCCGAGAATTCCCCTGCCTGCCAGCCGATCTGCTCGCCCAACCGCCCGACCATCGACTGTTCGACCGCCGTCGCCCACGGACCCATATCGTAGATCGCCATGCATTGGTTGGTGACCGAACCGACGGCGTCGAACCAGCCCGCGATCGGTACCGGTGCCGGTACCTGATGACCGATATAGTGCGGATGGTGCAGGTTCAAACCTTTTTCCAGCATCGTCGCCAACAACTCGCGAAATCGATCGACCAGCGCCGCGCGATCCGATCCCGCCGGCGGGATTTGATCCCGGACCTCGCCGGCCTCGCGAACCAGATCCTCCGGCGCATGCCAGGGCAAAACAGGCCCTTGGCCCTGCTGGACCCCCGCCAAATGGTCCGCCAACGCCTCGACCAGAACATGCCCGGATTGCTTGAGCAGGGTCGGATCGTAAGCGGCTCGGATTCTCTCGCGTGCCTGTTCCGTGGACAAATCGGCGGTCATTCAAGTTTTCTCCAAAAGCATTTCATGGCCGCAACGTCATGAGCATAAAACGCCGTTTGCCATGAGTCTGGTACACGAGATCCTAATCCAGACGGTCCTAGGCTCCAAGTTGGGCATCGTCCTGTTCGTCAGGTTTCCACGCCCCACCGGAGCTCGTACTCGGGCGAAAGGGGGTCGGGAGTCGTTTTCGGATAAGCCGCTTTCCATGTGGGTGGTTTTCGATTGTCGGCTCTGGCCGGTTGTGGATGTTTTCTAAAAACGCTATAATGTGGCCTTTCAAGCTAATCGGATCAGTAGGTATTTGCGGTGGGGGAGTCCCCTCGGCCAGCAGTTCTTCGGTCCGTGCTCAGTGACGATCAACCGCGTGCGCGGTGCGCGCGGCTTCAGGTGTAGGGAAATCGAGTCTTAGGAGGAAAGCATGCCCATTAAAATCGCTATCAATGGCTTTGGACGGATCGGACGTTTGACATTTCGCAATTTGTTCGAGCGATCCAGCGAGTTCGAAGTGGTCGCGGTGAACGATTTGACGGATAACCGCATGTTGGCGACGCTGTTGAAGTACGACAGCATCCACGGCCGGTTCGACGGCGATGTCAGCTATGACGAGCAGAATTTGATCGTCGATGGTAAAAAAATCCGTGTCCTGGCCGAAAAAGACCCGGGCAAGCTGCCTTGGGGCGACATGAACGTGGACATCGTGATCGAGAGCACGGGGCGGTTTACGGCTCGAGCCAAAAACGAAAAACCGGGGTATGACTCGCATCTGACGGCGGGCGCCAAACGGGTGATCTTGAGTGCTCCGGCCAAGGACGGTGCCGATCTGACGTGTGTCCTGGGGGTGAACGACGACCAGTTGACGCCCGAAATGAAGTGCATTTCCAACGCGAGCTGCACGACCAACTGCTTGGCGCCCGTGGCCAAGGTGCTGCACGAACAGTTCACGTTGGAATCCGGGCTGATGACCACGGTCCATGCCTACACCAACGACCAGAACGTCCAAGACATGCCGCATCAGGACCCGTACCGGGCTCGCGCAGCGGCCTTGAATATCATCCCCACCTCGACGGGCGCCGCCAAAGCGGTCGGGTTGGTGATTCCCGCTTTGGAGGGTAAGTTGACGGGCATCGCGTTGCGAGTGCCGGTTTCCACCGGCAGCGCGGTCGACTTGACGGTGAACTTGGGCAAAGAGGTCACGGCAGAAGACATCAATGCAGCGATGAAGGCCGCAGCCGAAGGGCCGATGAAGGGCATCTTGAAGTACACGGACGACCCGATCGTGTCGACGGACATCATCCATGATCCGCACAGCTCGATCTTCGTCTCCGATTGGACTCAGGTGCTGGGCGGCAAGGGCAAGCTGGTCAAGGTCGTCAGTTGGTACGACAACGAATGGGGCTACAGCGTCCGGACCGCCGACCTGTGCGCCAAGATCGGTGCCTGGCTGTAAGTGAACGTCCGTACCGTCTAAGTGTTGTCCATCCCGGTCTTGGCTGCTTCCAGCAACCGGGTGCGTAGGGCATTCCAGCGCGATTCGCGGCCGACCAAGTACGGTTGCGGATCGCGCAGACGTTTGACGGGTTCAGGCAACGCCGCCCATTGCGACTGGCACCTTTCCCGCGCGGCCTGGGCATGGGGCGGCTGGTAGACCAAGTCTCCTTCGCGGAAGATGGGCACCAATAGATCTTCCCAGTCCGGCAGATTTTCCAACTGCTGAGCGTTCGAGCCGTCCAGCGCAACGAGCGTTGGGTTGGCTTCGATCCCGGTGATTAGATCATAGACCACATCCGCGGCCGGCTGCCCGTCGGGCCGGTAGAAACGCCGGACCTGCAGCATGCCGGGGTCGGACGCTTTGGCTTGTTCTTCGGAACGTTTCATACGGTAGGTCCACTGGCCATCGGCATCCTGCAGCGCGGCCAGCTTGTACACGCCGGTCAAGGCGGGTTCGTCGTACGCGGTGGCCAAGCGAGTCCCCACGCCCCAGACGTCGATCAGCGCGCCCTGGGAATGCAAGCGTTCCAATTCGTATTCGTCCAGGTCGCTGCTGGCCACAATCAACGTGTCGTGGAACCCGGCTTCGTCCAGGATCTGGCGAGCTTGCTTGCTGAGCTGGGCCAGGTCCCCCGAGTCCAGGCGGATCCCCTGCAACCGCAGGCCTCGCTGACGCAATCGCAGGCCCGTCTGCACCGCATGACGAACGCCTTCCAACGTGTCGTAGGTATCGACCAACAGGGTGCAGTTGGAAGGCATCGCTTCGACGTATTGCTCAAACGCTTGTTGTTCGTTGTCAAACGCCATCACCCAACTGTGCGCGTGCGTTCCGCGAACGGGGATATCGAATCGTTTTCCGGCCAATACATTCGACGTGGCCGCACATCCTCCCACAAAGGCCGCTCGACTGGCCATGACCCCGCCGTCGGGACCTTGTGCACGCCGCAAGCCGAATTCCAGCACCGGACGACCCTGGGCGGCGCCCGCGATCCGCGCCGCTTTCGTAGCGACCAAGGTCGGAAAGTTGATCAGCGTCAGCAGCGCCGTTTCGATCAACTGGGCCTGCAGCAGCGGCCCTCGCACTCGTAGCAGCGGTTGGTGAGCGAATACCATCGTGCCTTCGGGTACGGCGTCGATGTCGCAGCGAAACCGCCATCGGCTCAGGTGATCGAGGAACTCCGGCACAAGCAGCGGCCGATCATCCGCGCCGCAGAGCGATTCCAGATAGGTCAGGTCGCTGTCCGAGAAATGTAGCGATCGCAGGAAATCAATCGCTTGATTCAACCCGCAAGCTACCGCATACTGACCGCCGAACGGGTGTCTACGAAATCCCAGGTGGAACACGGCAGAGCGTTCGGCGATTCCCGCTTTCCAGTACCCGCAGGCCATGGTCACCTGGTACAGGTCGGTCAATAAAGCGGGTGGTGTTCCTTCCCCTTGATTTATTGACATGAAGCCTGATCCCGAATTCGTGCGAACAAATGCTTGATGCTCGCTGGACGTGGACAGGAAGTCTGGTCCGGCGAGACGATCGGTTGGTTGACGGCCTGCAATTCACGTTGCAACCGCTCGCATTCCAGTTGGGATGCGTTCAAACGCTTTTCGATCTGTTCCACTTGTTGCTTCCACCTCCGTTGGAGTTGCTGACACTGGTCGCGCGCCACATCTCGCTGGCCGCGCATCTGTTGCACCAGTTGGTTCATTTCTCGGAGAGCGGTTTGTAGCTGGTCCACGGCGGGAACAGCCAACGGGGGCACGTCATCCATGCGTTTGACCTCGGGACTCGGACGGCTCGACATGTGGGAACTTCTTGGTTAGGATCGGCAGATCGTCGGTTTGGCTGCAACCCATCGACTCGTCCCCACCCTAGGCCTCCCAGTCATCAAGAATCGGCGAATCCGTAGAAGTAGGAACTTCCATGGGCTCGTCACCGCCTCCCATGCGATCACGCAGGTTCTACCGATGTCATCCGCTTGCTATACTAGGAGTATCTCAAGGAGACCCTCTTTCATGGCCAAAATGACTCGTCGCCAAATGCTTGGCAGGACCGCGTTGACCGGCTTTACCATCTGCGCCGCTGGGACGGTGCGTGGCTTCCAAGGCCAGGTGACACCCAACGAACGGCTGAATATCGCGATGATCGGCAGTGGCGGTCGCGGCGCGGCCAATCTGCGGAGCGTCCGGGATGAAACGATCGTCGCCCTGTGCGACGTGGACCAACGGCAGGCGACCAGCACCTATGCATCGTACCCAACCGTCCCTAAGTTCAGTGACTTTCGAGTCATGTTGGAAAAGATGGACCGCCAGATCGACGCGGTGGTGGTCAGCACGCCCGATCACACCCACGCGGTGGCTACTGTGGCGGCGATGCGTCAAGGCAAACATTGCTACTGCGAGAAACCATTGACGCACAGCGTTTACGAATCTCGCGTCGTATCGCAGGTGGCTGGCGAGCACGGAGTGGCTACTCAGATGGGGATCCAGATCCATGCCGGCAGCAACTATCGGCGCGTTGTCGAATTGGTCCAGTCGGGAGCGATCGGCACGGTGGGCGAATGCCACGTCTGGATCAACCGCTCGGAGGGTGGCGGCCAACTGCCCACCGAGACTCCGCCCGTACCCGACGGACTAGATTGGGATCTTTGGTTGGGTCCCGCACCAGAGCGCCCCTATCATCCCTGTTACCTGCCGCGTGAGTGGAACTTTTGGTGGGATTTCGGCGGTGGGAACTTGGGGGCGATGGGTTGTCACTACATGGACCTGCCGTTCTGGGCGCTCGATCTGCGGCATCCCACGGCGATCGAGGCTTCCGGGCCGCCGCTGGATCCGGAGAGCACCCCGCGTTGGCTGACGATCCGCTACCAGTTTCCCGCTCGCGATCTCCTGCCCGAGGTCACCGTGTTTTACTATGATGGCGGCCGTCAGCCGGATCTCCTCCGTCAGACGGGACTGACCGATTGGCCGTCCGGCGTGTTGTTCGTCGGCTCGGATGGGATGCTGATCGCAGATTACAATCGGCGGCAATTGCTACCGGAAGATCAGTTCGTGGATTTCGAGCCACCCGAGCCGCATATCCCGGATTCGATCGGCCACCACCGCGAATGGCTTCAGGCCTGCAAGACCGGCGGGCCGACGACCTGCGACTTCGATTACTCCGGCGTGGTAACCGAAGCCGTGTTGCTTGGTAACGTATCTTATCGCATCGGTCAATCGATCCGATGGGATGCAGAAAACCTAACGGCAGTCGGATGCCCCGAAGCCGACCGTTTCATCCGACGCGAGTATCGCCGCGGCTGGTCGCTGTGACGGCATGGAGTGGATGCATCGTCCCAGGTCGGTCTTGCTTGGGATTTCGATGCGATTGTGAAAGCACGTGGGAATTGAGTGTCAAGTTGGTTTGGCAGAGGTGGGAATGAGAATCCTTGTTGTCGATGACGAAAAGATCAAGCGAGTGACCTTGGCGGACGATCTGACCGGCGAGGGGCACGAGGTCGTAACGGCGGGCGACGGTCAACAGGCGGCCGATCTGCTGGACCGCGAGGTATTCGACGTGCTGATCACCGACTTGAAGATGCCTCGCATCGACGGCATGGAACTGCTGAAGCGATTGAAGGCCACCCCCGACCATGATGATGTCGCCGTGATCCTGATGACGGCCTATGGCAGCATTCCCATGGCCGTCGAAGCGATGAAACAGGGCGCCTTCGACTTCGTTACCAAACCGTTCCGCAACGAAGAGGTCTTTCCGTTGATCCGGCGCATCGAGGCGCAACGGCGAGAGGACGATGGGCCGACGTTGGAGACGTTGGAATCTTCGCCTGCCGACGAACTGGACCGCCAGGTCATCGGTAATTCCCAAGCGATGAAACAGGTCAAGCGGATGATCAAAATCGCCGCGCGGACCGACGCCAATGTGTTGTTGAGCGGCGAGACGGGCGTCGGCAAGGATCTGATCGCCGCGGTGATCCACCGTCATTCCCATCGTCACAAGGCGCCCTTCATCAAGACGGGATGCACCCTGTTTCCGTCGACATTGATCGAAAGCGAGTTGTACGGGCATCAGGAAGGATCGTTTACCGGGGCGGACCAGAGTCGCAAGGGCCGGTTCGAATTGGCGAAAGGCGGCACGATCTATCTGGACGATGTGGACGATATTCCCTTGGAACACCAGGCGAAACTGCTGCGGGCAATCGAGGAGAAGATCTTCGAACGGGTCGGCGGCAACAAGTTGATCCATGCCGACGTGCGCATCATCGCATCGACCAAGCTGAACCTGTTGGACAAAATCGCCGACGGCACGTTCCGGCAAGACTTGTACTACCGGCTGGACGTCCTGCGGATCCGCGTCCCAGCGCTGCGGGAACGCCGCGAGGATATCCCCGCACTGACCTCGCATCTGCTGCACCGGATCGCTCGAGGCCAGGACTACCGCATCGATGATGATGCCATCGTCCAACTGACTCAACATGACTGGCCAGGCAACGTCCGCGAATTGGTCAATACCCTGGAACGCGCCTTGCTGGTCAGCGGCGGACACATCACCCGCGAGGTGCTGCAGTCCGAGGCCAGCGGAGTCACCTCGTTCCGGCCAGGACTGCGGCCGGGGATCGCCGAAGCGGCGACGGCGCGTGTCACGGCCGATTCGGGCGGGTTCAAAGCGGCCATGGAATTCGCTGAGAAACAACTGCTGGTCAGTGCCCTGGAAGCCTGTGGCGGCAACAAGTCGGCCGCTGCCAACTCCCTGGGCATGAAAGCCTCGACGTTCCGCGACAAATTGGCCAAACATGGCCTAAAATAGACCCTGCAAGTAGGGCGGGCACTCTTGCCCGTCGTCTCGTTCAGGGCGGGCAAGAGTGCCCGTCCTACTAGTAAAGAAGCTGTTGCCGATCGCCTTACGGTTCCGTTTGTCGGACGAAAAAGATGCGGTCGATCAGCACGCTGTCGATCCGGCCGGGGCGCTCGGGCGGGGCAACCCACAGATACATTTGGCCTCGCAAATCGTGAGTGCCCAGATCGAATACCTGGTACTGGCCGGCGATCGCCGAGTCGACGTCCACTTGATGATGCGCGACGCTACGGCCGTCGCGGCTGTCGTAGATGCCCATGGTCATGGCCACCCCGTCGTCGACCGAACCTTCATACCGAGCGACCACATAGCAACGCCAAGGGTTGCCGACGCGGAGATCGTCGGAGAACCGCACCTGAGCTGCCCACTGGCGATGATCGCCGGGCATCCGAACCGCATGTCCATCGGCGGCCAGCGGATCCTGGACAACGCATGTCCATTCGCCGGGTCGGGCGAGATGGATTTGATGAGCTGGGACGTCGAACCATTGGTCCGCATTCAGGTCGCGGCATCGTTCGGGAGGCGGTCCGGGCGGTCGGAATCGGCTGCGCAGGTTCGCTTCATAGTCCTGAAATCTGCCGTGCTCGCGATGTTGCCGCACGTCGAATTCATTGGCCAGCCGAATAAACTCCTCGCATGCCGCCATGGGGTCCTCGGGGCCAGCAAACGGCAACCGGCGGATCCGCGCGGTGCGCTGCAATGCGTGGTAGCGGTTCAGCCAGACATGGTCCAGTGGCAAGCGTTCGCGGCGAACTCGCTTGGCAAACTCCGGGTTGTCGGCGACCGCCGCCGCAGCGCGGTCAAAGCAAGCCATCGCTGCGTTCAGATCCTCCAGCGACAGCCAGGCCGAGGTGTCCTCCATGAAGCAGCGCAAGTAGACGCCGGAACGCTCGGCCGCATCGTGGATGATCTCCAAGTACTCGATCAGATGCGGCGCCGCCGGGCCGTAGTAACCTTGCATGAACTCGCGGATCAACAGCCGTTCGTCCAGGTCGGGGTTCCACATCAGTTGAGAGATCAACCAGGCTCGCAGCCGAACGAAATCTCCTACCGATGAATGCGCATCGCCCTGTTCAAACAGCCCGATCACGTGATGATCGACGAAGAAACGGATATTCGGCCCCAGGACCCTGAGATTGGGATGCGGCAGGATGTAGCTGCTGAAGTTCGTCACGTAATCCCAGACGAACAACCGGTCGGCGATCTTGCTCCAGCCCAGGATGTCGTTGCGAAACGCCTCGTTCTGCGCCCCGTCCGCCAGTGGTTGGACGAACGAGCATTCGATCGAGCACAGTCGGATCACCACGTTATCCCGCGGTCGAGCGAGCTTGGGTGGCTGCCGTGTGTACTGATAGGCCAGCGTTTCGACCAGCACGTCGGGGAATTCCTTTTCCACGTCTTCCGCCACGGCGTTGACAAACCGCAACAGCGGTCCGGCCGGCGAGTCCTCCGACTGCTCCACGCGCAGGCAGTTCTCGCACTCGCAACGTCCGTACCAGTCGTTCTGGCTGATCGAAAGGAACTGGGCATCGGGCTGGTTGCGCAAGCGGGCCAAGGCGTTGGCGGTCAGTTCGCGCCGCATGGCGTCGTTGGTCAGGCATAACTGGGCGTGGTGGTGAGTGCGGCGTCCATCGATCTCGCTGTACCACTCCGGGTGCCGGTCAAAGTACTTTTCCGGCGGCAGCAGCGGGTAAAAGGTGTGCACGAAACCACAAAATGGCCGGTGCCCACCATACTCGGCAGAGATCCGGTGATGGTGCCCGTTCAGTTTCCTGCGCGCGGCAAACACCGGATCGAAGGCATCCCGGTAAAAGGCCGCTCGAGACTGCAATCTAGGCTCATGGACCTGGTCCAGGGGTTCGATTCGCAACGTGGTTCTTTTCGGAATGTAGCTTTCGGTCGACGTCCACCAGCGGCACCCGACGACGTCCTCCAGAAACGTGTACACCGCATACAACGCGCCTCGAGTGGCGTGACCGGCCAACACCAGATGCGGTCCGCACGTCCTGATGACGATCCCGTCGTATCCCAGTTGCTGAAGATTCAGGTCCGGGGCGATCTGTTTCAGGCGAGCGGCATCGCCGACGATGATCGACTTCTGCTGATCGTCGATATCGTTCTCGCTACGGATCGGCAACGTCACTCCGGTGACCATCGCCAAATGCTCCTGTAGTTCGGCGGCGGCCGTCCGCTGGACCGGTGTTGGTTCGGTAGGCAGGCAGATGACATAGTCGCTTTTTCCCTGATCGACCAACACCAGCGTTGTGTCGTCGCCAGCCGCGCCCGCAACCGCGATCCACAGCATCAGCAGAACGCCCGAGCAAGCCCTGGTTGCATACATGCTCTTCATGATGGTTCCTCCGGTAATCGCTTCGCGCCCAGCAGCAAAGCGCGTGTGACATGATAGGCCGTTTTCCACGGCGTGGCTTTATGGCGCCGGTCGGCCAGCGGGCTGCCGTCTTCGGCGACCGTGTCGAAACATCCACCGTGGACCGGATCCACCATCCGGTCCCGGAAGAATCGCCACGTTCGTACGTAGGTGTCATAGAAGCGGGGATCCTGCCCACCGGTCCACTGGTCGGCGATCAGCAGCCCATTTAAGGCTTCGACCTGCACCCACCAGACTTTGCGGCGATGCGTCGCGGCGCCTTCGGGCGGACCTTCGTCAAAGAATCCGCCGTGCTGGTCGTCCCAGCCCCAGCGCAGCGAGTGTTCGACCAGATCCAGCACCACTTGCCGGGTCTTGGCATCGTCCTCGCGGTGCAACCATTGGGCCGCCTCGGTCAGCAGATACGCGGTTTCCAGTTCGTGCCCGAACGAACTGCGCTGATCCACCGGCGTGAAATCTCGGCGGCAGAACATGGCCAGGTGACCGCCAGGCCGGACGATCCGGTCTCGCACGATCAAAAACACCTCGTTCAGCCGCTCGATCAACCGCGCGTCGTCCCATACGTGCCGCAGCGCGATCAGGGCTTCGAGCACGTGGATATGAGCGTTCATCGACTTGTGACCGACCATCCCGATCACCGGCAAGCCACGTCCGGGGGGCGCGTCGGGGATATCCCGAGCCACCGGCTGGCCTTCGGCCGTCAGGTGCTCGAAGTAACCACCATGCTCGGGATCGTGCGCGTGCTGCTCGATCCACTCGAAGGTCTCGTGAGCCAGTTGCCTGGCCTGGGGGTCACGTGTGGCTTCGTACGATGTCGAAGCGGCGTACAGACCGAACGCCAGACTATACATCTGCTTCCAGGGCATCGTCTGACGATCCGGCTGGCCCTGCAGATCGGTCCGGTCGACGAACCCACCGTGCTGCCGATCCCACATTCGCTGCCGCAAGAACCGCAGCCCGTGCCGCGTGTATCCCAGGTACGGCTCGCGGTGCTGCGGGTACTCCAACG
>REEF01000637.1 GCA_007695205.1 Planctomycetaceae bacterium | reverse complement strand
TCCAGATCCTCGAACAGCTTGGCCACGGGCAGCGTGAACCCGGTGATGACGTCATCGCCTTCGAGCGTATCCGCCGGCGTGAGTACCTGGATGTTCGTGGTCGAGCGGTACACGTACACCTGACGTGGCTGGCAATAGACCACCCAGACCAACTGCACACCAGCGGCGAAATACTCGTGGATCTTTTCCAGCACTTCCGGGGCACGATTCGTCGGACTGATCACCTCGACCGCCAGATCCGGCACGACGTCCCAGGCACCTGTCTGAGTGGGACGTTTCCAGCGTTGGCGGGACACAAAGGCCAAATCGGGTCGCCGTTCCAATCGATTCGCCTCGTCCAACACAAATAATGTTTCCGAGGCCACGGTTCCCAGTCTTTCGTGACGCACGTACATCCACAGATAAGACGCCAGAGCGGTGCATACCAAATTTTGCGGAATACCCATCAAATGCTTCTCTACCCGCTCGCCCCGGACCATCTCGTAGAACCTGTCGTCGTCGATGTCGGCCTGTTGGCCTCGCAACTCAAGTACTGCCGTCACAGTAACCTCCTTTCGCATCATGTATGCCGACTGCGGTCAGGACTGTCTCGTCGTAGAACGGAATTCATTCCGTTCGCACTGCCGGTTCCTCGATATCGTCCAGATCCTCGAACAGCTTGGCCACGGGCAGCGTGAACCCGGTGATGACGTCATCGCCTTCGAGCGTATCCGCCGGCGTGAGTACCTGGATGTTCGTGGTCGAGCGGTACACGTACACCTGACGTGGCTGGCAATAGACCACCCAGACCAACTGCACACCAGCGGCGAAATACTCGTGGATCTTTTCCAGCACTTCCGGGGCACGATTCGTCGGACTGATCACCTCGACCGCCAGATCCGGCACGACGTCCCAGGCAGCGGTTTGAGTGGGCTTTCCCACACGCTGGCGAGACACGAAGGCCAGATCAGGCCGCCGCTGCGAATCCGTCGCCGGGTCCAGCACGAATAAGGATTCAGCGATCACCTTTCCCAGTCGATGGCTGCGAACGAAATTATCCAAAACTACTAGCAGTGTCGATGCAACCCACGCTTGTAGCATTCCCATCGATGCCTTCTCCTTCCGTTGGCCGTGGACGACCTCGTACAACGAGTCGTCGTCGACCTCGAGTTGTTGATCGACACGTTCCAATACTGCTGTCATGGTACACGGCACCTTCCCTATAAGGGGCGAACTACGTCAAACGTCGAATCTTCTCTCGAATTGTCACCACTTCGGATGCTGTGTCAAGTTAAGCCCTTCATCCGTCAAGATAAACAAAGAATTGTCGATGTTGCCAAGCGAGGGGTAAGGGAATGGATGGCAAGGGAATGAGACGATGATTCACTTGCACTGCCCCCCCTTTGACTGCCATGGCACCCAACGTAACCCCTAAATAAGCGCCTTTGGACACCGGTCGTCATGCCTCAGAAAACCCGCCCGTTCCCGAAAAAACGCTCCAGAGCTGCGATTTCGCGCTCGGCGGCTCGATCTACCGGTTAGCGTTCGACATCCAATGCCGCACCGGCGGCCTCGATTTCTTGGCGCAGTCCAAGACATCGCGCAGTCCTTACAGTGCATTAACTTTAAGTCAATATAGCCAGTTTCTGCGTTTTTCTTGCGGTGAGATGCCGGGTGGTGCGGGATTGATGGATCTGGGAGGTTTTTACGAATTTTCCGCCGAACGTGGAATTTTCTTTCGTGTGCTTCGGTCACGACCAGTTGACAATCGTGACAGAAGGCCCGGGGCAATTATACTGGATCACATTGTCTGAGATTCTGCGTTCATCCCGGCACACAAAATAGATGACAAATATTTCGATCTCGATTAGGATAGAGCTTCTGACGAATCTCACCCGTTTGTTTGTCTGTAGTTTTTTGAGATCGTTGCCATACCGGAACAGAGTTTATTCGAGCCTCTTGCATCAATCCTTAGTTTAGGGGTCCATCGATGCCCAGCCAACGCAATCGCACGAGTTCATCCCGTTTGAACCAGAAGACCACCCGCCGCCGCGCACGGCAAACCGACTTCAGCCGCCAAATGAACCGCCGGTTGATGCACGAAACGCTGGAACATCGCCATCTGCTGACAGCGGGGCCCGAGTTGGTGACGATCCTTCCGAACGCGGGCTCGTTTTTGCTTGACGGCGATCTGCGGACAGAAACGCCGCAGGAGCTTACATTGCGGTTTAGCCCGGGACAGGCGATCGATACAGACACGTTGTCAGGTATTGCGATTACCCGTGCGGGAGGAGACAACAGCTTCGAGGTCGGTCATGTCTATTCGGACCTGGGAACCGACGGCGCGGTGGTGGTGCAATTCGATGCCTTGCGGTTGGGCGACGGTGGCAACGGCATCGAGATCCGCGTGAGCAAATCCGACTTGGGACCTGGCGAATTGCCGATCGTCGAAGCGGACTTAGCGGCCAAGACGATCGATGTCACGCTTAACGCCAGCACGACAACCCCGACCGCGGCGCAGGCCATGGTGGACGCAGTCAACCGCGATGATGTCGCCAATCTATTAGTCCGAGCGTCGATACGATCGGGAAACGAGACGGCACCGGTTGGCAACTCGGCGATCCCGGTGAATTACTCGCCGTTGACGACCGCAGGAGCCAATGCAGCGCAGGGCTCGACCGATTTCAACGTAGGCGGTATCCCTCTGGAAGTTTTGTTTACGGCGGTCCAACCGGGCCCTGGTGGGAACGGTCTGACGGTGGCGTTTCGTAAAGCGGACCTGGGAGCGGCTGCCGGCCCGACACTTGCGGTCAGTGCCCCCGTGACGACTCCGCCGTCGCCGGCGACCATCACGGTCACGTTGAACAGCAATCCGGCCAATCCCACGACGGCTCAGGGGCTGGTCAACGCGATCAATAATCATCCGGCTGCCAGTACTCACGTTCGGGCCAGCATTCCGATAGGCAGTCCGACCACGGATATCAGTGCGCCGATGGTAATCAACCCGGTGGTCTTGGACGGAGCCAACGACATGGCGGTCGCGCCGGGGTACCTGGCGTTGAACGAGGCCAATCCGAACGAAGTCATCTATCGTTTCGCCCGGCCGTTGCCCAACGATCTCTATCGGATCGAGGTCTACGGCACAGGTCCCGATACGATTTTGAGGAACAGCGACGGCGAGGCCTTCAATGGGGGGCTGGACGACAGGCTGACCTTTACAATCGATCTGGGACCGCAGGTCACGTCTGTGGTACCGCAGCCTGTGTTGCGGGATTTGGTGATCAGCGTCGGCAGTGTGGGAAACTTGCGGGATGGTGATCGCATCCTACTGACCGTCGGCAGCCGGGAAGTGGTGCTGGAGCTGGACGATGAAGCCATCAATGACGGCGTGCTACCTGGAAACACAGAAGTATCATTCAGTGCCGGGGAGGCTGCATCCACTGTGGCGTCGCGGATCCAGACGGCGATCGCCAGCCAGGCAAGTTATCTGGACGTCGAGTCGGTTTCCACGGCTGGCAGTTCGGTCATCGTCCGCGGCAACGCTTTTCATCCGACGGCCCGTTTGCTGACCGCCGTGCCCGGCGGACTGACGCTGGCCGAAGGCGGGTTGATTCAGCGGGCCGAAGTCGTGACGGTGTACTTCAACAACGACACGCTCGAAAAAACCCGAGCCGAGAACCCCGCGTTTTATCGGCTGGTCGATGTGTCGGACGACACGATTCGCATCCCGCAATCGGTCACCTACGATCCCGTCCAGCACACCGCGAAGCTGAAGTTCGCCGCCGATTTGCCGACAGCAACCTACCGGCTGCAGATCGGGACTTCGCCGGAGCCCAACAACACAAGAGGCGAGGCGGTGCGATTGGGGACTTTGTTCGACAGCACGGCCTTCAGCACGGTGGCCTACTTGGGGGATACGCCGGCGGGTCCTGCGGACGTGGATATGTACCGCTTCGAGTTGGCAGCGGCGGGACACGTGACCGTCACGGCCTTGCCGGTGGCCTCGCTGGACACAACGATTCGCTTGCTGGATCGGAACGGCAGTCCCATCGCGGACGTGAACCTGGTCGATCAAGACGCCGGATTGCTGGATACCCTGCAGACCGACGCGGTCCAACCGCCGGGAACGTATTACGTCGAGATCACGGGCCACAGCGGAACGGGCTCGTACCATCTGGACATCAGCACGACCGCGGTGTTGGACTTGACTGATGACGACAACAGCTCGTACGCGACGGCCACCGACGTGGGCGTGCTGGGCTTGGCGGGAAAGAACATCGTGGCGCAGATCGAGCCCCAACCGGTTCTGCGGCCCCCGATGCCCGGTGGTGACGACGAACCCGGACATCGGCGTATTCCTGTGGAAAGCCACGAGATCGGCATCGGCACGACGCCGCGTTTGCCAGGTCCGATTCCCTTGCGCTACTACAATTTTGCCGACCGTTACGGTCGCGATCCGCAGGGGACTCCCTTGTTCAATCAGATCACCGAGGACCAGAAGCAGATGACGCGAGCGATTTTCGAATCGCTCAGTCACTACACGGGCGTCCAGTGGGTGGAACACGCCAGCGCTGGGATGCAGGTGGTGACGGGCGACATCCGCGCCGCGGATCCGACCCTGCCGGTGAACGCTGTCGGCGGTATTTCGACAGGCGGCATGGTCATCATGAACGCACTGTTCCATGCCGACGACAACGATTGGATGGGCGGTTGGATGGGCGTGGCGCTGCACGAGATCGGGCACGAGATGGGTATCGGACATTCGTACGATCTGCCTTCGGTGATGGGGCGAGGCAATTCGGCAGAGACGCTTTGGAGCGGTCACGATCTGGTGCACCTGCAGCGGCTGTACCCGCCTTACTCGACCGATATCGATTTGTACAAGTTCAACGTGACCGAACCCGGCTATTTCACGGCCGACGTGATGGCCGAGCGCCGAACACCCGCTGCCAGTACGTTGGATGCTGCGTTGACGTTGTTCCGCGACCCGTACGCTCGAGTAACGTCGGGATTCGGCAGCGGCGGTGCGGCCCAGTTGCAATTCACGGCGGCCAACGCGGGTGTGTTCGGCAACGGTATCCGCGTGGTGGTGCAGAAGTCCGATTTAGGCGGTCCGGGCAACCCCTTGGTCTCGGTCAGCGGCCATACGGTGACGTTGACGCTGAATACCAACGCCGGTAATCCCAGCACGGCAGAGCAGGTCGTCGCCGCGATCAACGGCAGCACGGCGGCCACCCGCCTGGTGACGGCCAGCCAACTGTCCGGCTCGCCCACGACGGACATGACTGGCATTGGTTCCGGGACGACGCTAGCGCTGAGCGGCGGGAACCGCGAAGTCATCGCACGCAACGATGGTTTCTATGGAGCCGACCCGTTTTTGGAGATTGATCTAGAGCCCGGAACCTACTACGTCGGGGTCACGGCACGCGGGAATACGAACTACGATCCGACGGTGTCCGACACGGGATTTGGCGGTCAGTCGGACGGGATCTACGAACTGCGTTTGGACTTTGAAACCGCGCGAGGCTCGGCGCTGGTGGATATCGACAATCCCGAGCTGGCGGCCAATGCGTTGGATGGCAATGCGGATGGCCGGGCGGGCGGTGCGTTCAACTTCTGGTTCCAGGCCGGCAACACCATCTTTGTCGACAAAGCGTCACCGACTCCGATCGGTCAACAGGATGGTTCGACCGCCAAGCCGTTCAGCACGATCGCGGCGGGGTTGCAGAAAGCCGGTTCGCGGATCGTGGTGCCCGTCGACGGTCCCGAGGGAATCAACGATGGCGACTATTTCACGATCAGCGACGGCTCGAATCCGACGAAGTTCTTCGAGTTTGACAAGGATGGTGGAGCGGGCGATGTGATCGGAACCAACATCCGCATCGATATCTCGACGGCGACCAGCGTCGGAGACGTGGTGGAAGCAATACGCGATGCGATTCAGAGCGTGACCGACGATTTTCAGGTTTCCGTAGCCGCCTACAATGTCGCCAATGGAACGGTAGATCTGACGAACGTCGTAACGATGGACCTGAGCGAATCGCCCGGTCTGTTGCAGACGCCCAATCTGGTGCGGATCGTCGGCAACGGCGGGCCGGATCGGAACTTGGACACGCTGAACGATGCTCGGCCGTACTTGATCGGCGTGGACAACATCGGCGCGACTTTGCCCGATGGGCGGAATTTCGATGTGCCGCAAGGTGTGACGGCGATGATCGACGGCGGTGCGGTATTGAAGCTGCAAGGCGCCAACATCGACGTGGGGACGCCGATCCTGGGCGCCAACCGCCAACATGGCGCGCTGCAGTTGCTGGGGACGCCCTACGCACAGGTCCATCTGACTTCGTTCCGCAACGACGCTTTGGGCGGCGACAGCGATGGGGTTTCGCCGGGTCCCGCACCTGGTCAATGGGGCGGGATCGTGTTGCGTGAGGATTCGGACCTGAATCGACGGAGTTCGCCGGATTCGACGAGGGGCGTTTTCTTGAATTCCATCTACCACGCCGACATCACCTACGGCGGTGGTCAGGTGGACGTCAATGGCATCCTGGACGCTTTCGATCCGATCTACATCGCCGGTCAGCGACCGACGGTGGCGTTCTCGCGGATCACCAACAGCGCCGGCGCGGCCATCTCGGCAGATCCGAACGCGTTCGACGACTCCGGCGGCCGTCATGGTCCGCACATCCACGGCAACATCGTGAAGGACAACTCGCTGAACGCGCTGTTCGTACGGGTCACGACGGCTTTCGAAGCCACAATCGACAAACTGAGCGTCAACGCTCGGTTCCGTGCGACGGATATCACCCACGTGATCGCCGAGAACCTGCACATCGTCGGCAACGCGGGCGGCATGGTGATCAACAACGAAATCCAGGAACTGCGTGCGCTGGGTAACCCGACGGACGGAACTTTCACCATCAGTGGCGGAGCCCAGCTGCCGTGGAACGCGACCGTTGCCGAGATCGAGAGCGCTTTGGAGGCATTGCAGGGAGTCGGCATGGGCGGCGTGCGGGTGACCGGCGGGCCGTTGCCGCAGGCCCCGGTGGTCATCGAGTACATCAACCAGGCCGGCAGCACGAATCGGCAGCCGCTGGACATCGACTACAGCGAGTTGGACGGCGGGGCGGTCGTGACTCGCACGCTGGTCGAGGGCGGCCAGCGAACGGCACGACCTGGCGGCCGGTTGTTGGTCGAGCCGGGCGTGGTGGTCAAGTTGAGCGGGGCGCGAATCGAAGCCGAACGGGGTTCGGCTCAGATCATCGCCGAAGGCACCGCCGAGCGGCCGGTGATCTTCACGTCGCTGAAAGACGACCGCTACGGCGGCGCCAGCGGGACCTTCGACACGGCCAGCGACGGATTCGGCACCGATCCGTCGAACACGCCCAACCGGGGCGACTGGGGCGGTCTGCTGTTCAACTTAGCCAGCCGCGGCAAGATCGATCACGCTTACATCGCCTTTGGCGGCGGCCAGACGCCGATCGAAGGCGGCACCGGCAGCTTTAATGCCATCGGCGTGCATGAAGCCAGTTTGCGAGTCGCCAACACGACGTTCGAGAACAACCAGCATGGACGGGAGTTGACGAATAACCGCGCCGGCCGCGAAAACAACGACCAAGCGGTGATCTTCGTCCGCGGCGCCCAACCGGTGATCGTCAACAACGTGTTCCGCAACAATGCCGGGGCGCTGATCAGCATCGACGCCAACGCCATGGAAGCCCGCAGCGTGACCGATCCGGGCCGCGCCACCGGCCCGCTGGATGATTTCCCCCAGTTCGCCAACAATCTGGGACCGTTGGTCCGCTTGAACCGGATGGCAAACGATACCACGATCCCCGGTGCCATCCTGGGAATGAAGGTCCGCTCGGGCCCGCTGGACCGGGCCACCGTCTGGGACGACACGGACATCGTGCATGTGCTGGCGTCGGGCAAGATCACCGACGATAAATTCCATACTTCGGGCGGGCTGCGGTTGCAGAGCGCTCCGGACGCCAGTCTGGTCGTCAAGTTGGGTGCTGGCGCTGGATTCGATATCGGCACTTCCAGCATGACGCTTTTGGAGATCGCCGACCGGATCGGCGGCAGCATGCAGGTCGCGGGAACGCCGGGTTTCCCCGTGGTCATGACCTCGTTGCACGACGATTCCGTTGGCGCCAGTCTGGACCCCAACGGCTTCCCGCACACCGACACCAACGGTAACGGCGGCGCGACCGTTCCCACCCCGGCCAACTACTGGGCGGGGATCTTGTTCGACAAGTACGCCAACGACACGAACATGGTCGTGGTGAACGAGATCGAACGGCCGTTGACCGGCGGCGTGGATATCAATGGAACTCCGGGCTCGGCGCAGCACTTGGGCGATTTGGCGCCGAATCTAAAGAGCGCCAACGAGAACCGCCGTAGCGGGTTTCAGGTGCATGGCTACATCAGCTTGGATGCGCCCAACGACGTGGACGTGTACAGCTTTACGGCCAACGCCGGTACCGAGGTATGGTTGGACATCGACAAGACGGATCCGGCGCTGGACGCGGTGCTGGAATTGGTCAACTCCAGCGGCGTCGTGTTGGCTCGGTCAGTGAACAACACCACATTGATATCGGGGAGCGTCACGGCTCTGCCACTGATGAAGGCCCCGCAGTACGGCGGCGACTTCTACTCCCAGTCGATCAACGATCCCGGCATGCGAGTGCTGCTGCCAGGTGCCGCGGGAACGACCAATACGTACTTCGTCCGCGTCCGCAGCAATCCTGGGGAAAGCAATTTGTCGGATCTCAAGGGCGGCTTGACCAGCGGCCGGTATCAATTGCAGATCCGGCTGCAACAGCGCGACCAGCAGCCGGGCGTCGCGGTCCGGTTCGCGGACATCTCCTACGCCACCAACGGAATCATCGTGCGCGGGTTGCCCTATCACAGCCCGTTGACGGGTGAGGGGCGTGAATGGCCCGGCAACGCCAATACCCCCGCCCTGGCCAATCCACTTGGGAACCTACTGGCCTCGGATCGCGGCAACGTCAGTTTCGGCGGCAGACTGGACAACGCCGGCGATATCGACTTCTACCAGTTCACGCTGGATTACCAACAGATCCAGGCCATCGGCGGAGTGAACGACGGCGGCAACTCGTGGTCGACGGTCATCGATCTGGACTGGGCGGACGGTCTGACGCGCCCGGACACGACCATCGCCCTGTTCGATTCCGCCGGGCGTTTGATCCACGTCGGGCGCGCGTCGAACATCGAAGACGATCGCCCCTCGCCGGGGCAGGGAACGCACCTGCATGACCTGAGCCGCGGCAGCGTGGGGACCAGGGACCCGTTCATTGGCCCGATCCAGTTGCCCGCGACAAATGCGACCTACTATCTGGCGGTCGTCAACAACCAGCAGTTGCCGACTGCGTTGAACGCGCAGGTCCTGCGCGGTTCGGCCTATACCAACGTCCGCCTGGAACCGGTGACGTCGGTCAGCCGAATCGTCGAGGACCATATCGGGTACACCGGCTACACCTCTCACGGCGCGAAAATCGACCCGGTGTCCGGCCCCTTGCTGGAGATCCGCACTGCCTCGCAACTGCAAACCCACGTGACGCCGTTCACTCTGGGCGACGTGCAGTTGTACGTGGGCCGGCCGACCAATCTTTGGACCGTAGACCCGTTCACGGGCGAACGGGTGACGCGGGTCAGCCAGGGCGCGTGGAATGACGTCCAGGACGTCCATATGCGCGGGGACGGGTACCTGTACGCTTACCGCCGGCTGCCCGGAAACGCCAACAATGTCGGGCAACTGGTGCGCATCAACACCGACACCGGCGCTATGGAAGTGATCGGCAACGACGGGATCGCCGGCTACGGCACCGTTCCCGTCGGGCCCGTGGGTTCCGACATCCTTGGGGGCTCGAGCCCATCGATCAACCGGCGGCATCAGACGACGACCAGCGATTGGGTGGACGCCCTGACCATCGAACGGCTCGGTACGCACAGCAACTTGCTCGAACCGGTCTACATCGGGTATTACGCGGTCCGCGAGCAGGATCCGTACGGCGCGGCGGAAGGCTATACGTCGAAGCTGTACCGCTTCAATCCCGACAACGGTTCCGCCGAACCGGCCAACCTGGGCACAACGGGCGGCATCAATCGCGGTTCGACCGGTGTGCTGGGCTATATCCAGCCACCGGGCGTTAGCAAGTCGACAACGACCATTACCTTGGTCAACCAGGACGGCAACGCGGCGAGGATCGACATACAATCCAAGGATTCCGGCGAGCGCAGCAACGAGATCACAATCAACATCCAGCCTGTGACGGGCGGGGGAACGAGTGTCGTCGGCGTGAGCCTGGACACGCGAACCATTACTGTCCGTGTGAATCGCGACGGTGACGGGAACATCACTTCGACGGCCAATGCCATCATCAATGCGATCAACGGCAATGAAAACTCGCGGCGTTTGGTCTTGGCCGGGCTAAGGGCCGGGGACGATGGAGGGATTCAGGGCCGCAACCTGGGCGGCGGCCCAACATATGTGACTGGCGGGGGCAGCGGCACACCGTTGAACGGCCACGTCACCGGCTTGGCCATGGGCAGTTACAACGGAGGCCAACTGTTCGGCGTGACCGCTGCGGGCGAATTTCTGCGGATCAGCAAGTTTAATGGGCAGGTTCAATACTACCGCGATCTGAACGCGGAATTCGGCATCACCGATCTGCAGGGGCTGACCCTCGGCCCGCAGAACGTCGAGGGCGGGATGTATGCGAACATGCTGTTCGCGACCAGCGGCACTGGCGATCTGTACGCACTCGATAGCTCGGGCGAACCCCAGATGGTTTTCCAGTCGGGCGATACGGTACAAGAGATCAGCTTGTTGGGCGCCCCCACCGAGGGCATGTTCCAATTGAATTTCCAAGGGCAATGGACCGAGCCGATCGCCGTCACCACGCAAGCCACCGTCGACGTGAACATGGTGCAAACGGTCGAGTTCTCGGGCACTGCCACCGGCGGGACCTACACCCTACATTTCCAAGGCCAAGATACGCAACCGATCGCTTGGAACGCGCCGCTGGATACCGGCGTCAACGCGCTGCAGCGCGTGCAATTGACCGGCAGCCCGACCGAGACGTTTACGCTGACTTTCGGTGATCAGACCACGGATCCGATCGCCTTTGACGCGCCCGCATCGACCGACGTCGACGAGTTGCAGCAGATCGAGGTGGTGGACAATCCGGATAGCGGTTCTTTCATTTTGCAGTTTGGCACGGAGGAGACGCAGCGCATCGGCTGGAATGCGCCGACGACGGGCGACGGCATCAACGAAAGGCAACAGTTGCGGTTGATCGGGCCTCCCAGCAGTGGAACCTTCACCCTGACCTTCGAAGGCCAGACGACCAACCCCATCGAACGGTTTGCAAACGCTGCGGACGTCCGCAACGCCTTGGTGGGGCTAAGCAATATCGAACCGGGTGATGTGGTGGTCTCCGGCGGCCCGCTGCCAGATCCGGTGCAGATTCAGTTTGCCGGCGCACTGGGCAATTCGGTGCGCGACCTACTTGAGTTTGATGACACGGGGCTGGTCGCCGGCGAGGTGGAAGTGACTCGTGTGGACGATGGGGGGACGCCGAGCGTGCGCGGCGCGCTGGTGGCATTGGATGCCATCGGCGTGTTCGACATCTTTGTCGATGGTGGCCCATTGCCGACGAACAACATCACGGTCCGGTTCCAGCAGGCGTTGGGCGGGCAGGGCGTTCCCGAGTTGGTCGTGGTGGACAGCACGTTGGAAAACGGTTCGGTGCAGATCAACACGCTCGAGCCGGGGCGGACCAGCGTGCAAACGCGTCTGGAAGCCTTGTCCAACATCAATGCGGGCGATGTCGCGGTGACCGCCGGGCCGTCGAACAGCTATGACGTCGAGTTTACCGGAGGCTTGGCGCGCACCGACGTGCCGGAGATCAGCGGCGAGGGGACTGGCGATGTGAACGTGTCGGTCACGATACTGGACCAGGGCATCGCCAGCGTCCGGGAACGCCTGGAAGGGTTGCCAAATCTCGGTATCGGCGACGTGCTTGTGACGCCGGCAGCGGGCAATTCGTACAACGTCGAGTTCACCGGCAGCCGCGCGGGCAGTCAAGTGGACGTGATGACCGGCGACGGCGACCAACTCGATCCGTCGCAAGACATCACGGTGACCGTCGAGCAGGCGGCCGTTCCCAGCCTGCGGCGCGTGCTGCAGGGGCTGAACGACATCAATATCGGGGATGTCGCGGTCGCGGGTGGACCTTTGAACCAGGAGCCGCTGCGCGTTGTGTTCACGGGGCAGTATGCGGGGCAAAGTATTCCCGCGATGGGCTGGCAAGACTACGTGAACGATCCGCTGCCTGATGGGACGGCGGCGCAGGTCCTGGTGCTGGCGGGCGATGGGGTCGCCGGGGCATTTGTCGCCCGGGTTCCCGGGCTGCCCGGCATTACCGGTCTGGCATTCTCGCCGTTGGATTTCAACCTCTGGCACCCGACCACCACCCGCGGCAACAATGCCGGCCATGGGATCAATCCGGCGCCCGACGACACGCGCACGCCGAGCCAGGCGCTGGTCGACGGGAACGACGGGCTGGGCCGGATCACCGGCGGGCGGACGACGAAGACCAATGTGCGGGAGTCTGCGGGGCACACCAGTTTCTACTTCGGCCTGGACCAGTACGCGCCGGCAAACGTTTCGGACAACGCCTCGCCCTACTACCGCTACACCTCCTTGGGCCAGTACGGCGTTCGGGAAGGCAACGTCCATCTGGACCTTTCCAGCAACCCCAACATCGCGGGCACGTACAACCTGCCCGGCGGCGCGCTGGGGAGCCTGACCACCAACAGCTTCAGCCTGTACGGCTACGCGCCGGCGGACCAGCCGACGCTGTACTTCAACTATTTCCTGGAGACGGAGGACCACGGCGGTTCGCGCACGAACACCAATACCAGCAATCCCTTCCGGGATGCGGCGCGCGTCTTCCTCTCGGCCGATGGCGGCGCCACTTGGGATCTGGTGGCCACGAACAACCCGTTGCTCACCACGCCAACCGCCGGTGGCGAATTGCCCATGTTCCTGTCGGAGGACTATACCTATAACGGTTCGCAGGTCCAGCAGTTGTACCCGACTGCCGAGTGGCGGCAGGCCCGCATCGATGTGTCGGCCTATGCGGGGCAAACCGATCTGCGGTTGCGCTTCGATTTCACGACGGCCGGCACGATGAACGACCCCAGCCAGCCGCAGATCACCCCCGCGCTGAACAACAACACGTTCGGCGAATTCCGGCACGACCTGCGCTCGATTCGCAGCCAAGACAACCAGCATGAAGGCTTCTACATCAACAACATCATCGTCGGATTCGCCGAACGCGGCGAGATGGTGACGGCGGCGCCGGCCGGAGTGTCCACGTTCGACAATCTGTACTCCGGATTCGCCGGCGGGCGCGCGAACATCAACAACCTTCCGGAACCGCCCTCGGTCATCGACAGCGGCGCCTATCAGGTCGAGATTCGCCGCGGCACCGAATACGCCGCGCCGATCAGCGAGACGGAGTCCGATCTGGCCATCTACCAGACGTTCGACACCAACGACCGCCATGTATCGGGGATGCCATCCAATCTGCCGCCGATGGTGGCGAATTTCGACGCGCCCGCGGAATTCGATCCGTTCGACATGAATCTGTTCGTCAATGCACCGGGCAGCGTGGGCAACTGGGCGCCTTCGAGCGAGAGGGCGGTCAGCCCGCCCAGGAGCTTCAAATCGGCTCCGGTGACGGCGGTGGGCGGCTATTCCGCTACGCGAATGGAGAACGTTCAAACCAGCCAGGGCACTATCAGCTTTTTTGTCATGGTAGACGCGGCCCTCCCAGATACCAGCCCCGGCCCGAGCTTTACTTACAATCGGTTCCAGTTCCTGATCAACGGTTCGCCTCAGATCATCAACATTGGAGGCACAGCTCTGAACTTCCTGCCAGGCGTCGGGACTGCCACGCCACAGTGGGTCCAGTTGTCATTCCCGATCTCGGAGGGGACCCATACGCTGGAGTGGCGCTACACCAAGGGGAACCCCAACGTGTTCGGCGCCGATGCCGCGTACATCGACACCGTCGTCATTCCCCAGGCGCCGATCGCGTGGCGCACGGGAGATCGGAACGTGCCGCGCGAGCAGGGCATGGTGGTGATCGAGGGGAACTTTATCCACAACGTGTCGGGGACGGGGATTATCGTCGAGGCCGGGGCGCGGGATGCGGGGAACAACTTCCCCTACGTCGGACCTGTACGGCAGACGCCCGTGCTGAACAACGCGCGGTTGGTGACCAGCACGCTGGTGGTCAACAACGTGGTTTCCGATTTCGGTACGGCTGGCATCCGGATCAGCGGCGACACGGGCACCACGCCTCAGGCGGCCGTGCCAATGGGCAAGGTAATCAACAATACGGTGTACGGCGGTCCCTCGCCGTCGGGCATCGGTATTCAGATCACCAATGCCGCCAGCCCCACGGTGATGAACAATATCGTGGCCAATACGGCGATGGGGATTTCGGTCGATGCATCTTCGTGGGGCCTGCCATCGC
>REEF01000674.1 GCA_007695205.1 Planctomycetaceae bacterium | reverse complement strand
AGCGGGCTCGACGATCGCCTTGTCGCCGCAGGATGCGTCCCAGCCGCTGTTTGGCCTGGCGGCTGGACGAGCTTCCTCCGATGACCATGGCGACTTTGACCGCGGGCAGGTCGACGCCTTCGTCCAGAACCTGATTGGCGACCAAGGCTGGGTACGTGCCGTCGGCCAGACCTTCGAGGACTTCGAGGCGTTCCTTTTTGCCGCAATGATTCAGCAGGCAGGGGACCAGGAACCGCCGCGACACCTCGCGGGCCATGGCGTTGGAACCCGCGAAGATCAGGCAGGGTTCGCCCACGTGCAAACGGAACAGATCTTCGATAACTCGCAGCTTCTCCGCCGCCCGATCCTCGATCGCCTGGCGAGCTCGGAAGGCTTTCATGGCGGATCTGGCTGCGGGAGTGGTCGCCGTTTGTGCACAGAGTTCCTTCCAGGTGAATTCCGGATTCTCCTGTCGTTGCTGGTGGACGTAGCGTCGCACGACGTCGGAGTATTGGTTGTACCGGGCTTGTTCGTCGGGCGAGAGGTACACGGGGATGCGGATCACATCGTAATCCGCCAGCGTCTTGCCGGTCGCGGCGGACAGCGGCAAATCATAGACGGTCGGGCCTATCAGCCAAGGCAGATCCGTGTGGCGGCCGTCGGATCGCTGGGGGGTTGCTGTCAGCCCCAGTCGATACCGGGCGGCGCTCATCCGCGCCGCGTCACGTCGCTGCGGGCCCGGCAGGTGATGGCATTCGTCGAAGACCACCAAAGCGAATCGGTTTCCCAACCGGTCCATGTGCAGGTAGGCACTGTCGTAGGTCGTCACCGAAACGGGTCGAACGCGGAACACATTGTCCCCGATCACCCCCGCATCGTATCCCAACCGCTCCAGGATGCGCCGGTGCCACTGGTACATCAGGTCACGCACCGGTGCGACGACCAGCGTGCTGACCGCGGTCTGAGCCATGATCGCCAGGGCCACTTCGGTCTTGCCGGTCCCCGTGGGCATCACGATCACGCCTTGCCCCTGCACGGCCCACGCCCGGACGGCTTGTGTCTGTTCGTCGCGCAGCTTGGGCATTCGGTCGCAGGGCCAGACGATCGGTGTTTCCTGGAGCACGGCATCTTCGACGGCGATGGGCAGATGCTTCAACAGCTTCTTGACCGCCTGGTGATGCAGGGCATCGCATCGCCAGGCCGATTCGCGGTGATCCCAGGTAGCCCCCATCGCCATCCACTCAGGCTGCCGCCGGACCATCGCTTGCGAAACGCCGGTCAGCAGCAGCGTTCCCCCGGAAAAGGTCAATCGAGCCTGGTTTGTTGGCGAATCCGACATCGCGATCCTGTCACCTTTTTTTCCTGTTTAGGCCCAATTATAATAGATCGTGTTTCCCGTCGGCAGTCCATGGAGGTCCATCCAGTCCATGGAGGTCCATCCAGGAGGTTGAGCTAAAGTGAGCCGGAAAACATCGAGGCCCCCGTGCCATTGGGTACTTGTCTGTTGTCTGTTGGTTGGGCCGATCGTCTGTGCGGCCCAGGACGAGCTCCGGATGCGAGTAGAAACGCTGACGGTTCCACCTGCTACCGGTCCGTTGGCGATGGTGATGGTGCAGAATACGGGCAACGCATCTTGGGAGGGCCAGATCGTGCTGCGACCGCCGCCGTCGTGGCAATTATCGCCTGACACACGCACCGTCCGCTTGGATTCCGGCGAAACGCAGCGGCTGGCATTCAACATCGCGCGGGGGCGCAACCTGGAAACCAACCGCTATCCGTTCGAGATCACCGCCATCGGGCCGGATGGTCAGGCGACCCATCGGCAAGAGACGTTCGTGGCCAGTGCGCCCTATTTTCGAGTCCAGGTGGACGGCCGGCCGGACGAATGGGACGATGCGATCCCGATTTCGTTTCGAACCGGCCAGCGGGAGACGACGATCAGCACTTACTGGAGCCGCCGTCATTTCAGTCTGTTGGTCGCGGTTGACCAGCAGGAGTTGGTCCCGTGGGACGCATCCGGCCGATCGTCGTTCGACGCGGTCCAATTCGCCCTGGCCGCCGTGCCGCCTCCAGACCAGCCGCCGGACCTCGCAGCAGCGGGGCGATTCGAGTTCCTACTGGTGGCCACGGAGGACGGCGGTGCCAAATGCTTTCGATTGGTCACCCCCGAGCTGCGGGCAGACGAAGCCGCTCGGCCCCGCCCGCTGGACTCGCTGGTGTGCGATCAGGTCGAGGTAGCTGTTTGGCGAAACGACGGGATCACCTACTACGAATGCTCGGTGCCTTTTCGACTGTTGGACAATGCGCTTCTTCCCATCGCAGGCCGTGAATTCTTCTTCTCGGTCCTGGTCCACGACCCCGGCGGCACGGGGCTGCGCGATCTGGCTCAGCACGCGAAACTCTGGCCCGACCGGGGCGACCCACACGCCTGGAACCGCTGGGCGGGCGGTTGCTGGCAAGACGAGTCGCCGTTGGGCAACAAGATCCGTTGGGGACTCTGTACATCCAAATACTAAGGAGAACGATCGTCATGACGCAAAGCTTTCATCACATGTTTTGGGCGCGTTTGGTCGCCGCGATCGTCGGCGTGACTTGGTGCCTGGCCGGCACCCTGCATGCCAGCGATTCGGATCACGGTGCTGCGAGCGAAGGGCGAATCGGCACGATTCTGATGCAGACCGTGTTGGTCGAGGACCAGGACGACCAGCCGATGGCGGCGGGCGAGGCGGCGGCGCGGGAGCTGATGGCCGCGATCGGCGATACGCCGCTGCAGGCCGTGCTGGTCTCCGAGTGCTTTGAAGATTTGCCTTGGAAACAACAGTTGTTGCAAGGCATCGGTTCGGTCATTCCGAAAGAGCGCATCTTTGGCAGCTCGACCTACGGCTCCTTTACGCAACACGGCACCGCCGGATTCGACTCGGTCAGCCTGTTGGGGATCGCGGGCGACGGCATCTCGGTGTCGGCAGCCCTGGTCACCGAAATGGGAGTCGCTCGATTGACGTTTGAGGACAGCGAGCCGTTGATCAAGGAGCGGCTACACGCGGTCGGGAAGCAGTTGACCGACAAGCTGCGACGCACCGATCAGGATCGTCTGATGATCCTGCTGGCCGATGCCCATTCGCCGCAGAACAAGTACCTGGTCGAAGGCGTCCAGCAGGTCGTCGGTCCTGACTTTCCGATCACCGGTGGCAGCGCCAACAAGAACGCGGGACAGACGTACGTCTACTTTCAAGGCAAAGCCCATGCTGACAGCGCCGTTGCCTTGATGTTGTCGGGCGATTTCCAGGTCAGCCTGTCGGGCCGGAAAGCCATGGAAAACGATCAAATCATCGCAACCGCCAAAGACGGCGCGGCGGAGGCGTTGGCCGCAATGACCGGCGAGCCGCTGGGCGTCCTGGCCTTTAATTGCGCCGGACGACGAGGCCGGTTGCATCGCCCCGAGGACGAATGGACTGCCATCCGGCAGGCCTTGGGCGAAGACCTGGCACTGTTCGGGTGCTACTGTGCCGGGGAAGTCGGCCCCTTGGATCCGTCGGAACAGGTCCCGGGTGTGCTGGTTGGCGGTAGCGGCTGGCACGTCATGTTCACGGTGCTGGGGCGCTAAGCCCTCGAGGCAACCCGGCGCCCCAGGCGTTCATCGAGTTCGCCAAACTTGATGTTCGGGGATCATCAATCGCTGTCGAGCGGCGTCGATTTCTTCGAAGAATCGACGCGCGTCGGCCGGGTACCCTGCGGTGGGTTTCAAGCCGGGCACGTGTTGTTGCCAGAATTGGTTGAAGGCCATCATGGCCAGTTCGCGTAGGTATTTTGCCATCATCGAGGCTAACGCTGACGGCAGGAAGGTTTCGCCCTTGGCAGCGAAGCGCAGTTCGATACCGCCCGCCGGCGGCCCCAGTCGGTAGATGCTCTGGGCGCGGCCTTCGCGGCAGATTTCCAGTCGCTGTTCGGGAAAATGGTGTTGTAGCAGCGCCCCATACCGGTCTCGGCCGCCATGTTTGTCGCAGCAGACCAGGACCGGTTCGGCATCTAGCGGGCTGACCAAGTCGCGAATTAACTGCAACGTCTCGTGGGACAACAGGGTTCCCTTCCCACCCCACCGGTCCACCAGTTGATTGAACTGCGGTGCGACCACCACGCGAGCTCGGATACTCACGAGACGAATGCCCCGTTGGTCGAGCCCCAGGCGGAAAGCTCGGCCGCGTTGCTGCAGTAGTAGTGGATCGGCATCAACCGGTAACGCGACATCGAATTGCCGGTACCACGGGAGGCTCAGCAGTTCGTTTGCGCAATGGGGCGCGATCGCTGTCCAGGCATCCTTCCAGCGATCGACGTTCAACCCGGCAGCGAGCATCGCGGGAAACAGCCCGGATTCGAGCCTAGCCAATCCGCCGCCGGATTGATAGAGCGTCTTCGAATCGGCCAGGGGCACGGGCAGCAGCGTCTGGGACTTGGCCGCTTGCCGAGTCACCAGATCACCAAGCTGATGGTACCAATCGGCATTTCTTGACCAATCGGGAACCTGCCACAGGCTAGCAGCGATCACCAAGGGTCCCAGCTTGGGACCGTAACCGGCTTCGTCAGTGCCCAGAAGATATGTCATCGTCATACTCGCCAAGATGCGATCCACCCCGTCGATCGATACGACCGTTTCAGCTTACGCCGTGCGGGTTGAAAACGAGCGATTCGAGGCCATCGCGACCGGCCGATCGCCCCTACAACCGATACGGATTCACCAGGCGATACCGGCCGTAAGTTCGGCACACTCATCGTCGTAAACCATTTGCTGAAAATTACTTCGGTACTCTCAAGGGTCTCGGCAGATCACGCCGATATCGAAGGTGTTGACGCGATAGAGGCTTGCCGTGGTGGCACCCGAGCGACGCGTCAGACCAACCGGCGGACTTAGCCAGGGTCAATGAGTGACTCTGCCGCTGCTGGCGATAAACCTACCGTTTGAACCGTGGTGCGCCGATGCGTGTTTCGGACAGCCTACCGCAAGATTGACCCAGATCGGTCCCCTTGGCCAAGTGGACCCATCCACGGTTCGATGCCGTCTCCCGCCTTCGGCGAGCCCGACGACATCTTACTGCAAAACGATTCAAGCGGAACAGCGCCAGTGTGATTTCACTTGTTCCATCGTAAAGGAGACATGGCTCGATGAAGTGGAACATTCTCGTTGCAACGATGGTGCTCGGCCTCGGCCTGAGCACTCAGAGCTTCGGTTTCGATCTATTGAACCGAATGCTCGGCAGCAGCGGCTCAGAGCAAAAAGGCTCGAAAGCCGGCTGCTGTGACGCGGGTGCCCTTCAGAAAGCGTGCCACGACCGGTGCGCTCAGAAGAATGGCACGAAGAACGGTCATTGCCACGTCCAGCGTCCTGGGCTGGGCTTGGGCCTGCTGAGCGGTTGTGCTCAGAGGTGCTGCGATGACCCCAAGGGCGGTACCAAGAACGGAACCAAGAACGGCCATTGCCACGTCCAGCGAGCTGGGCTGGGGCTGGGCCTGTTGAACGGTCACGTCCAGCGGTGCTGCGATGACCCCAAGGGCACCAAGAACGGAACCAAGAACGGCCATTGCCACGTCCAGCGTACTGGGCTGGGACTGGGCCTCTTGCACGGTTCTGCTCAGAAGGGCTGCGATGACGGCAAAGGCACCAAGGATAGCGCCCAGAAGGGCCGTGTTTCCCGAGTGCACTGCGGCCCGTCCCTGCTGGACCGCATCTTCGCCTGCCGTCGGCCTGTTTGCTGCGACCCCAAGGGTGGCAAGGGCACGAAGGGCACCAAAGGTGGTTGGGATGGCAAGGACGATATGAAGATCGCTCCGGTCCCGGCCGACGAGCCCCCGATGCCTCCGGCACCGGTCGTCGACGCCGAAGCGTAAGCTAAGCGGATAGCGATTGGCTCACCAAGCCACCGCTTGAATGGTCCACGAGACCGGATCACTCACGCGAAAAACATGGAAATGTCAGACTGCCCGGGATTTGTTCCCGGGCAGTTTGCGTTTCTTGTGGATCACTAGCTGTCGGAATTTCGGCTGGTTCCGATTACAATGATTAGGTCGATTACCATGCCCGTGGGACTTGTGTCAATCAAGACCACGCTGCAACTCCGATAGTTGACGATGCGTTCGCGGCATACCGCGATCCTAAGTCGGTGATCAAGAGGGACGTTTGATCATGGAAGTGACCGAAACACGGATGATCATGGAGTGAAATTATCGTGGAACCTCAAGGCAACCTCGAGACGTTAGCGGCACAGCAAACGAACCTGATGGATTCGCTCCGCTTTTGGGCGACGCATAGCCCGGAGAGCACGGCATTCTGCTTTCTTCGAGACGGAGAATCGGACAGAATCTGCTGGACCTACGAGGAACTGGATCGTCGAGCTCGCATGGTGGCAGCCAAGTTGCAATCGATGAACATGGCGGGTCAGCGAGCCCTGCTGTTGTATCCTCCCGGCTTGGATTTCTTGGCTGCCTTCTTCGGCTGCATCTACTCGGGAACGATCGCCGTCCCCGCGTACCCCCCCCGACGCAATCGCAATATGAATCGCATCCAGGCGATCTCGGATAACGCCGAGGCCACAGCGGCCCTCAGCGTTCATGATGTCACCGATCGGGTCAGCGGTCTGTTGGACCAAGCCCCTCACCTGAAGAATCTGGCCTGGATCCCGACCGACACGCTGGAGGACCAACTGGTCGATCAATGGACGCCGCCCACGCTGGAACCAGAAACGATCGCAGCACTGCAATACACCTCGGGATCAACAGGAACACCCAAGGGGGTTATGCTTGCTCATCGGAATCTGATGCACAATATGAAATCGATCTCCTATGGTTTCGAACCGGGGCGAATAGGAAATGGCGTTTTCTGGCTGCCCACCTACCACGACATGGGATTGATCGGCGGTATACTCAACCCTGTGTTCTCGGGGCTCACGTGCATTTTGATGTCGCCGTTGGCATTCCTGCAAAAGCCCATTCGTTGGTTGCGGACCATCACCCGATATCGGACGACGATCAGCGGCGGACCGAATTTCGCCTATGAACTGTGCATCCAAAAGGTTACTGACGAACAACTCCAAGGGCTAGATCTCAGCAGTTGGGATATCGCCTTCAACGGGGCCGAACCGATCCGTGCGAGCACCTTGGAAGCGTTTATCGAGCGTTTTGGCCCGGTTGGCTTTCGAGCCGAAGCCCTTTATCCCTGCTATGGGATGGCAGAAGCGACGCTGATCGTCACGGGCGGAGAAAAGAGGGCCCCTGCCATAATGCGCACCTTTCATGGAAAGTCGCTGGACGAACATCAAGTCATCCTTGTGGATGCGGATCACCCCGAAGCCAGGAAATTGGTCGGTTGCGGAAGCGTCCTTCCGGGCCAGGACCTGCGTATCGTCGATCCCATCCATTGCCGACAACTTCCCGCGGATCGAGTGGGTGAGATTTGGATCGACAGCCCCAGCGTCGGTTTGGGCTACTGGGAGAATCCAGGGGCGACTCAGGAAACCTTCCAGGCGAAACTGGTAGACAGCACCAGCGGGACGTATTTGCGAACAGGTGACCTCGGCTTTTTGCACGAAGGTGAGCTGTTTGTCACTGGCCGCTTGAAGGATCTAATCATCATCCGTGGGGTGAATCGGTACCCGCAGGACATCGAGCAGACGGTCGAGCAGAGCAATCATCATCTGCAAGCCGGTGCCGTCGGCTGTTTCTCGGTCGATATCAGCGGACGTGAACGTCTGATTGTCGTCAGTGAAGTCGAACGGATACGACGTAAAGACTGGTCGGATGTGATTGAAAGCATCCGAAAAAAGGTGACTCTAGAGCACGAGATAACACCAGATGGAGTTATTCTCGTGCGTTTTGGATCGATTCCGAAGACTTCCAGCGGCAAAATCCAGCGTCATGCCTGTCGTGATGGGTTTCTGAACGATACGCTGACGGTGGTTGCCCAATGGTTTGCTTGGAATCGAGAGACGGAGACGAAATAGGCGGCTGGGAAGAAACCAGCAGTACTTCTTGCAATGCTGCTACCGGTCGCACTATACTGCGAAGATTATCCAACCGGCAGGTTCGGAAACCTGCTTCGTACTGGCTCGGAGCGTAACCGCAGTCCCCGTACCTCAGAAGGGTTCAAGACTTGAAGCGAGCACTGATCAGTGACATCCACGCCAACCTGGAAGCACTTCGCGTGGTGCTCGATGACATCCGCGACCAGGGCGTTTCGGAGATCGTCTGTTTGGGGGACATTGTCGGGTATGGCCCCAATCCATGTGAGTGTTTGGACGAGATCATGCAGCGTTGCCAGGGCCGCTGCATCCTGGGCAACCACGATCAGGCGGCGCTGTTTGATCCCGATGGCTTCAATCCGGTCGCACTGCGGGCCGTCTATTGGACTCGTGAGCAATTGGACAAGGGGCACGGTGGTCGCGCTCGCATTGACGCTCGTTGGGAATTCTTGGGCGAATTGCCTCGGATGCAGGTCCAGGACGACGATCTGACTTTCGTCCATGGTTCGCCGCGGGAACCGACCAACGAGTATGTTTTTCCGGAGGACATCTATAACCACCGGAAGATGGACACCCTGTTCGGATTGATTCCCAAATACTGTTTCCAAGGTCATACTCACATTCCGGGGGTCTTCACATCGCAGATGGAGTTCATCACGCCGGAAGACTGCGGTTACAAGTACCAGTTGCGTGACGAGAAGACGATGATCAACGTCGGGTCGGTTGGCCAGCCGCGGGATAACGACCCACGGTGCTGTTACGTGATCTTGGACGGTGACTACGTGATCTTTCGGCGTTTGGAATATCCGATCGACGTGGTCAGAGAGAAGATTTATGCTGTGGACAGCTTGGACAATATGCTGGGAGACCGCCTTCAGGCTGGCCGTTAGGTAAGGCTCCAGTTTTCACGCCGTCCGGGCTACCGGCGCCAGCGGGAATCGATGAATCACCCACCTATGAACCCAGCCATTGGATACGAAGTTTGAAACGCGCGATCATCAGCGACATCCACTCGAATTTGGAAGCCTTGCAGGCCGTCTTGCAGGACATCGAGACGCAGGGAGCGGAGCAGATTTATTGCCTGGGCGATATCATCGGATATGGGCCCAACCCATGCGAGTGCATCGATGTGGCCATGGATTTTGCGGCCAGCGTGCTGGGCAATCATGACCAGGGGGCTCTGTTCGACCCGGAGGGTTTTACGTCCGGGGCCGAAAAGGCCATTTTCTGGACTCGGCAGCAACTGGAGTCGGGCGGCGAGCATTTGGACCGCAACCTGGTCCGTTGGGATTTTCTTTGCGAGCTGCCGCGTTGCTTATGCGAAGAGAACATGATGTTCGTGCATGGATCGGCGAGAAGCCCCTTGAACGAATATGTGTTTCCCGAGGATGTCCATAGTCCGCAGAAGATCAAGCGGATCTTCGCCATGGTCCAGCAATATTGTTTTCAGGGACATACGCATGTTCCGGGTGTGTTCACCGAAGACTGCAAGTTCCTGCGTCCTCATCAGTTGCGCGACGGCTATGCGTTGGGCCAGAAAAAGTGCATGATCAATGTAGGAAGTGTTGGACAACCGCGTGACGGCGATCCCCGCGCGTGCTATGTCATTTTAGAGGACGATCGGGTGCGGTTCCGTCGCGTGGAATACCCGTTCGTCGAAACCGCACAAAAAATATACGCCATCGCTGAACTGGACGATTTCCTCGGCGATCGTCTGGCTGAGGGACGTTAGGCGTCATTTTCGTAACCGAGGTTCTGAGTCGTGGAAAAGCGTTTCGCCCTGTTTTTGGTGCTTTCGTCCCTGATTTTGATGATCCATCTGATGGCTCATCAACCGTTGGTTCCACCCGAAGATGCCGCGCTGGAGCAACGACTGCGGGATGATCCGGACGCTGTCGAACGACCGATTGTCGATGCGGACGTTCTCGAACCGGCCGACGATCCACCCCTCGCTGAACAACCGGAACTGGCAGCCGTGCCCGAGCCGGAAGCGGAGCCCCAGTTGACGACGTTGGGTTCGCTGGCGTCGGACAGCCCTTACAAGCTGCTGGTGACCTTGAATAATCGTGGGGCAGCGATTGAGCGCATCGAGTTAAACCAGCGAACCGACTGGGGAGGGTTTCGGTTCCGGGACTCCGATCGCCGTGGCGGTTACCTAGGCCATTTGCATGGCGAGGATGCACCGGACGGGGGTTGCCTCGTTCGAGTTGTGGGACCGGGGACGCCCGCAGCGATCGCGCGGCCGCTGGACCCGGCCACCGCCGTGGGCTTGCGCGCCGGTGACACGATCGTGCAATTGGATGACCAGCCGATTCGCAGCGCCCCGGACGCCACGCAGTACCTGGCCGGTCGTCGGCCCGGCCAGACGGTGCGTATCGAGGTCGTTCGACCGGGCTCTTCGGCAAACCTGGGATTCGAAACGACACTGACCGAAGAACCGTTGAGCATCGTCCAGCCTGAAGTCAATCGCCACGCCGAGACCAGCCGTCCGGATGCCCTGTCATTTTTGTTCACCTTGACGCAGATCGGCAAGAAGTCCGCGCAGCGCGGTCAGGACGAAATCACCGGCTTGCCTTCGCTGCGCGAGGGCTACTGGCACGTCGAGCAGCTTGCGGACGAAGGTGACGGTCCGGCGATCGAATTCCGACGTCGCTTGACCGGTGCCGATTTGGCGAAGATCGATACCGAGGGCGATCTGGAAGTCGTCAAACGGTATCGGCTGGCCAGTTCCCACGACAGCGATCTACCGGGCAGCGAACCGTACCATCTGACGCTGGAGATCGAGATCCACAACCACGGACCAGCCGCGAAGCAACTGGTGTTCCGCCTGGATGGGGGCACCGGATTGCCGATGGAGGGCTGGTGGTATTCGAACAAGATCCACCCCTCAAGATTCAGCGCCGTCGGCGCCCGCGACGTAGCCTGGAAGACCGAACGCTCGGGGCACGGGTTGATCGGTGCCCCTCAGATCTACAAAGAGACACGAAATGCGATCAACCGCGGAGCCTCGGCGCCCATCCCGCTGTTTCCGCCAGGCCAGCAGCAGGTGATCCGCTATGTCGGTGGCGATTCGCAATACTTTTGTGTCGTGCTGCTGACCGACCCGGAGGACGAACCGGACAAAGCCGTATTCGAAGAAGGCTACGCGATCCAAGCGGGCCCGTTCGGCGAAAAGACGGGCCAATGGATCAAGACCACCAACACCACGTTCCGCTTGACCAGCCCGCAGCGCACGTTGGAGCCGGGGCAATCCTATTCGCAAGAGTTCACGATCTTCGCCGGACCGAAAAGGCCCGCTTTGTTGGAAGAATACGGGCTGACCGAATTCATCGCGTACGGCTGGTTTGCCATGATCGCCAGGCCCTTGTCCTGGTTGCTGCACCTCTTCGCTGCCCTGCCGCTGGTGAACTATGGCTTGGCGATCATCCTGCTGACCGTGCTGGTCCGCAGCGCCATGATGCCGCTCAGCCGCAAGGCTGCCAAAAACGCGCAGATGATGCAGGAACTGGCGCCCGAGATGAAGCGGATCGCCGAGAAGTACAAGAACGACATGGAAAAGCGAGGGGTGGCGCAACGCGAGCTGTTCGCCAAGCACCATTACAATCCATTCGGCGGCTGCTTGTTGATGCTGGTCCAGTTGCCGATTTTTATCGGCCTGTATCGGTCGCTGTCGGTGGATATCGAATTGCTGCAGGCTCCCTTGATCCGAGGCATGCAATGGTGCTCGAATCTCGCCGGGCCGGACATGCTGTGGTATTGGGAGCCCTATCTGTTCAGCATCCTGGGCGATCCGGGTGACGGCTGGCTGGGCCCCTATCTGAATGTGCTGCCGATCATCACGATCGTGCTGTTTCTGGTTCAGCAGAAGATGTTCATGCCTCCCCCGACCGACGATCAGACGCGATTGCAGCAGCAGATGATGAAATACATGATGGTTTTCATGGGAGTGCTGTTCTTCCGTGTGCCCAGCGGGTTGTGCGTGTACTTTATCGCATCCAGCCTGTGGGGGATCGCCGAACGCAAGATGCTGCCACCGCCGCAGAAGCCGAATTCGAGTCCCGTGGCCGACCCCGAAAAACCCAAACCCAAAAAAACCGACGGCCGATTTTTCCCCAACAAGGACAAAAAGAGCCGAGCCGAAGCCGAAGCCAAGAAATCGCGGATCAAGAGCCGCCAAAAACGACGCTGATGCACTCGGCAGACGTCTCAGAATGCCCGTTTCACGCCAACGTGCCGCAGCCCAAGCGGTGTTTTCGCCCGCGGGTCCGGCACCGGAGTTTCCCATGCACCTGCGATTGCTCGGCACCACCGGCTATCATCCCACCGACCGCCGCCAAACCGCCTGCTTGATGCTGCCGGAAATCGGAGTGGTCCTGGATGCGGGAACCGGGATGTATCGGGTCGGCCGATTGCTGGAAACCAACACGCTGGACATCTTCCTGACTCACTCGCACCTGGACCACATCATCGGCTTGACCTACCTGTTCTCGGTCCTGGCAGGCCACGAGCAGGTGGCCGTGCGGGTTCACGGCCAAGCAGCGAAACTGGAGGCCATCGCGGAACACTTGTTCGCACCGGCGATCTTCCCCGCCATGCCCCCATTGACCTGGCAACCGCTGGCCGAGCGTGTATCGCTGCAAAACAACGGACGACTAAGCTGGTTTCCCCTGAACCATCCGGGCGGATCGGTCGGCTATCGACTCGATTGGCCGGATCGTTCGATGGCCTATGTCACCGACACCACGGCCAACCCTCAAGCGGATTACGTGGACAGAATCCGAGGAGTCGACTTGCTGGTCCACGAGTGCTACTTCCCGGATGGCAAAGAAGAACTGGCCCAATCGACGGGTCACAGTTGTGCGACGCCCGTGGCCCAAGTCGCTCGAGCCGCGAGCGTCCGGCGCCTGCTGTTGGTGCATATCGACCCGTCCGCCGATTCCCAGGATCCAGGGCTGGAGAAGATGAAAGCCATTTTTCCGCAGACCCAGATCGCCGAGGACGGGCAAGCCATCGATTTCTGACAAGCACCCGACCCAGCACGGCCAGGCGGGATCGGAAGAAAGGGGTCGGGAGTCGTTTTCGGGCAAAGACGAACCACATGGCAAGCGGGTTTTCCGAAAACGACTCCCGACCCCTGACCAGACGTTCAGACGACCCCTGACGTTCAGACGCTACGTCGTTCGATCAAAACGACCGAGGTATCATCGTGGCGTCCGACGCCTCCGGTCGCTTCCAGCGAATCCTGGAACAAACGCTCCAGCGCCTCTTCCAGCGGCAAATCAACGGTTTCTTTCAGCGTATTGAAAATCCCCTCTTCGCCAAACTGTTCATCCTCGCGACCGTGTTCCGGAAAAGCCTCGTCCAATCCATCGGTGTACAACAGAATACGGCTGTTGTTGGGAATTTCCGCAGAACACAACTCGTACTCCCAGTCCTCGTCGATAATCAGAGGCAAACCGCCCTCTTCCTTCGTGCCCAGCTTACGGATTTCGCCCGTCTTCATATCCTGCAGCAGGGGCATGGGGTGCCCGGCAGAAGTCCACTCCAGGTGGTGATTCGTTGAATCCAGCAAGCAATAGAGCAGCGTAATGAATCCCCCCTGGTCCGCGCCGATGATGTCGCTGGAACACAACCGCTTGTTCACCTCAGTGACAAACTCGGCGGTGTTCGGGAAACGCCGGTCCCGGATCATACTGATCAGTGTATGCATCGTCATGATCGACATGCACGCTTTGACGCCGTGCCCGGCTGCGTCCCCCAAGACCAGCACCACTTGACCATCATCAAAGCTGAACACATCGTAGTAATCACCACCGGCCATCACCACCGGCCGGTCACCCAAGACGCGGATCTGCGACGATTCGTAGCGAGCCACGATCTTATAGCCCTCAGGCATCGGCAGATCTCGCGGCAGCACGGCCTCCTGTAACTGGCGGACCGATTCGACCTCGTCCCGTAACTTCTCCATGACGATCTGAGCCCGCTGGGCCTGCACCGACATGAAGGCTGCTTCCATAATGGAAGTCAATAAGAAGATGAAATCCCCATTATCGTCGCGAGAAATGAACGAATGCAGACCGTTCTTGATGAACTTGGCGACCTGACTGATTTCCCCCGGAGCCCAAGCACCGACGATCGGAGCGTCAGGAATCGTGCGTCGGATTCGCTCGAACAGAGGAAAAACGCCCTCTTCCGAGGGGAATCGCATCGACAGCAGCACCGTGTCATAGGCCCCCGGATGGAGACTGGCTTCCAGTTCCTCCACATCCGCGAAGACAAAGCACTCGTTGGGATCCACGTTAAGAAACGTGTCGATCAATTCCGCTTCGGCTGGGTCATCCCACGCAACGAGAATTCGCATAGCTTCTACCTTTTACGATGCCAAAAGCTGTTTCGACAACTCTGGATGAAAAATAACGATCTTTTTAGTGTACTGGGCAACCGGTAGTGACTTCAAGTTGGGTAACGGTGTATCCTAAAAAATCCATCAACAATGTTGGCTCATCAGCCTGGAAGGGATAGGAATCGCCATGTACGTAGTTAGTGTGACTGTTGTGGCTAAGCCAGAAATGACTGAAG
>REEF01000121.1 GCA_007695205.1 Planctomycetaceae bacterium | reverse complement strand
GACTCGGCGTAGGGCTTCGTCCAGGTCCGTTTGGCCTACCGGCCGGTCGCTGCCTTCCAAAATCGCTTCTCGGAACGGGATCTGCTTGGCCCGCTCGGACAGCTCGACCAGATCTGCGCCGCTGAACCCGTCGGTCCGCTCGGCCAACCGCTGCAGGTCCACGTCGCTGGCCAACGGGCAGCCGACCAATCGCAACTGGAGCAGCGTATGCCGCGCGGGTTGATCCGGCAGCGGGATGTAACATTTCTCCGAGAACCGTGGCGGACGCAGCAGCGCCTGATCCAACAGCCAGGGCTCGTTGGTCGCGGCCAAAAATAGCAAGCCCTTGGGGCGGCCATGCACGCCGTCCAATTCGTTCAGCAACTGGTTCAGCAGCCGCCGCGACGGTTCGCTGGCATCGCTTCGACTGCGCGATGCGCCGATCGCGTCGATCTCGTCCACAAATACCACGGCGCCGTGCGTACAGCCGCGGACCGTCTCGAACAGTTCCGCCAACCGGGCTTCGCTCTGGCCATAGTATTGGCTGAGGATATCGGACGGCTTGATCGAGAAGAACGGTGTGTCCAGTTCCCCGGCCACCGCCCGCGCGACCAGCGTCTTGCCCGTGCCGGGCGGCCCGAACAGCAACATCCCGCCGCCCATCGACAATCCGTAACGGTCAAGCTTCTCGGGGTGGCGAGCCGGATAGATCATCCGCAGCCGCAAGGTCTCTTTGACCTCGTCCAACCCCGCGATGTCGGCGAACGTGACTCTCGTCGTAACTCGCGGGGCCGTAGTGGCAGGGGAATCACCGGCTGCGGCCTCAGCGGGACTCGCCAAAACCGTGTCCGATTCCGGCTGAGCCGACCGCTGGCCTTGTTCGCCTTTCAGGGCTCGAACGGAATCCAGCAATTGACCAGCCCGCTGGGCCAGCCACAGTTTCTGCTCGTACTGTGTCGTCGCCGCCGCTTTCTGGAACAGCAACTCGCTGGCTCGAGCGTAGCTGACCGCCGCGGCCTGCCGGTCGTGTCGCCCCAACGCCCCGTTGCCGGTGTCGATCAGCTCGACCACGCCGCGAGCGAAATCGTCCCCTTGGCCGGCCATCGCGTCAGCCCTCCTTTTCCGGTTCCGTCGCCGGGGGCGTCGTCGGCCGAGCCGCCACGGGCGGGCGCTGCCCTTGGGCCTGGCGCGCGGCCTGAGCACCATGGGAGATCGCGGCGTCCAGTTCCGACATCACCTCGGATAAATCGCGGTCCGTTTCCGTGCCCGCCGATACGGTCTGCTGGGTCACTTCGCCGTCCAGTTCCGCCATCAATTCGTCCAGCGATCCGTCCGTGGCCGATTCAGAGATCGTCGTCACACCGTCGTCCACCGCCTGTAGCAACGCGGCCAGCTTGTCCTGCTGCAACGCACCCTCGACCGTCGCGTCGTTGATGAACGCCTCGATCTCGCTCATATCCATCCGAGCCAGCGCCGAGGCGACACCCATTTTGTCGAAGAACGCCATGTTCTCCTTGATCAGCAGGAACCCGTTCACGCTGCGCAGCATCTTTTGCAGGTAGGACACCCGCGTTTCGGCGCCCAGCCGACGAGTGCGCAAGTCCTGGATCTTGCGAGCGATCGATTTCTTCTGCGTCGGGGTGGATGCTTCGGCGTACTCGTTCTTCAACTGCGATTCGTCTTTATCCAACCGCTCCAGCTCGCGGTCCAGCCGCAATTGCTCCTGCTGCAGGCCCAGTTGTTCCCGCCGCAGGTCGTCGGTGGTCAAATCCTTCAAAGTCCGCTGCTTCTTACCGAACAGGTTGCTGAGTAGCCCCATCGTTACGCACCCTTCTGAAAACTGGGGGAACGCCGCATTCGAGATGGGTTCCCGGAACCGAAAGGAATCAAGCACCATCCTGCTTGACAGTTCAAGATATTCTCGTAGGATGGTCCCGTCAAGCATATAAACGGCAAATTTAGTTTCAAAAAACAAAGAAAAAGCTAAAATAGACAGATATAAACGATTTATGGCTTAGATTTTCTGGGAACCAGCAAGGATCCGCCATGTTCGAAAAACTGTTTAAGTCCAAGCAGCAGCGGGAGTTAGACCGCGAGATTGCCATCCAGCGGGCGTTGGCCTTGCATCGGCAACATGCCAGCAAGTTACAGCAGCACGAGCGGCAGTACATGGAAAAGGCGGTACGAGCCAAGCGGTCGGGCGACAAGGTAAATTTCCAACGTTTGTGCGCGATGGTGGCCCAGACGACGAACGAACGGCGGGCGGTCGAGAGTCAGTTGTTGTATTTCGAGACGATCCTGCAGACTCGGGACAAAGTCCGGCTGTTCAAAGATTTCGCCGGCGGCATGAAAGCCATGGCCAAATCGATCGGCGACGTATTCCGCGAGTTCGATGCGGGGGACATGTTGAAAGACGTCGAGACGGCCTTGGCCCAGAGCGGACAACTGGAGACCACGATGAGTCTGGTGCTGGACCGGATCAGCGCCAGCCAGATGACCGGGGCCGCCGTCACCGATGGCATCACCGCCGAAGACATCGAGCGGATCGTGGCACAGCAGGAGACCGCGGACCGAGTGAACATCGACAAAGAAATCGAAGCCGGGTTGAAAGCCATCGAGCGGGAACTGACGTAGGTTGCCGATGCACCGGGTCGCCGAGGTGCCGGTGATCGGTGGATGCCTTCCGCCGATTCCACCCAAAAAAGCCTGGCCGGGCGCTTCGTTGCATCTATGGTCCTACGGGGATCTTTTGGCAACGTTGGGCGTTCTGTCGTCATCGGCTGAGG
>REEF01000039.1 GCA_007695205.1 Planctomycetaceae bacterium | reverse complement strand
ATGGCCAAGCGGTCCGGCGGGGGGGCTGCCGATTTCAACAGGACCAGTTCGTCCGCTCGAATCATCTCGGCCAGCCGAGCAGCGATCGAGTCGGTGGTGGTGGCCCAGGTAGAAGGTAAAGGCCTCGAGTGGTGCTGCGGTTCCCATTCGGTCATGAAGTGGTGCGGACAGAATACACATTGTTGACCAGCCTGGCCACGATCTAGGAATTCGTTTAGCGCCGCGAAGTCCGTTACCAGACGTATTGCTTCTGCCGTCGACGATCGCGTCGCACAGATCGCGGCCAGCATCCGAGCGGTGACTCGCAACATCTCCAAGCACAGGCCATGCGAGACGGCTTCGCCCAAACCAAAACATGCATCCGACTGGCGCAACCAATCGGCCGCCGCACCGCCACCGGCGATCAGCACGTTGACCGAGGGTGGCTGAGCGTCCAGCCAAGCAGCGAGTGCCGTTGGCAGCGGTGGCCACGAGAGCAGGCTGCCACCCACCTTGACAACGCGAACCATGGGCCGATTCATGTCCCGTGCCTTTCGCAAGCCAACACGGCCAACGCATGCGCCGTCGCGACTCGGGATACCGCCGGATTCAGGCGATCGGCCAGCCAGATGATCGGCCCCTCGAATCCGACGATCTTCAGCATGCGGCGCAGCAGATAGTCACCATGCCCGGCACCGACCACCGTCTCCGGGACGATCGTCGCAGCGGCTTGAAGAAATGCGCCCGCCAGACGTTTGGCCTGAGCCCCCGCGGCTGCCCTGGCCATGACCTCGGCATCGGTCTGATCGAACTGCGACGCATCGGCACAGATCATGCGAGCCAGACGCGCTCGAGCCGCTTGACGAGTTGCCGGTCGACCGTCCGCCGTCTCGCAGCATGCGGGCTGTTCCTCGATTTCCCCTAACACCAGGTAGGCATCCCGCATCGTGGCGAACCATTCTTGAGCCGGCGGACAACTGGCGCCGCGATACGGTACACGATCCAGCACGGCGCAGATCGGCGCTCGTTCTACACCCGTGTACAGTAGCTGCCCGGCCAGCATCCGCGCCGTGTCGTTGCGACCGAGCGGCGCCGGACGACCGTCAACCAGCGGGATCAGGTCACAGGTTGTCGATCCAATATCGATCATCATCGCCCGACCGTGGGGAACGAAGCGACCGGCGAAAGCCGCCAATGCGTGCCAATTCGAAGCCGCCGCAGCCAACGGTTCGGCCAGAGCCGCCCGGATCGAAACCAGTCGCCCATCGGTCAGATACACGCGTGACTGCCAATCGGTCGGCAACGCCCGTAGAACCTGATGCAGGATGAATTGCACCCCGTCGGCCTTGGTGGTGAAACAATCGGCCAATTCGCCGGTCATTGTCACGGCCAGATTCCGATGTGCGGGAGCCGACGCAAGCATCTCCTGCAATTGCGTGCTCAGTTGGTGGGGGTGCTTCCACATCGCGAAAGCGCGCGTCATCGCAAACGTGGTACGATCCGCCAACTTGAGATTGGCCCCGCCGATGTCTACCGCCAACCAACTCATGTGCTTCGCCCTGTTCAGGTTCGGCCGTCGGCCGTAAAGGCGACCGGTTCGTCTCGCCAGTGCAAGTGGACCGAGTCGCCGCCTGCCACAGCCAGCATCATCGCCGCCAGATTGTCGCGACACAAGCGGCGAAGCCCCAAGTAGGAGGTCGTCAGCCGGGGATTCACTTCCAGAACGACATCCTGGCCGCCGTCCGGGTCTTCGCCCAAGATCAGATCGATCCCCACATAGCCGATCGCTGGGGGCAGCGCGTCCAGGACCCGATCCGCCAGACGTTGCGCTCGGTGTCCGACCGTTTGGTGCAGCGGCACGACACCGCCCAGGTAGCGGAAGCTGCCGTCAGCGGAAATCAACTGCCGGCCAGCAGGCAAAAGCAGACGCTGTTTTGGTCCGCACAGTACGGAAACGCTGGCCGCCAAGCCTGCGTGATAGCGTTCCAGCCGCATCGTCTGTGCGGGGCTGCCGTATCGAAGCGCTGCTTGGACGTCGGGCAGCAGGCGGGTTTCGCACGATCCGGCGCCAAATTGCGGCTTCAAGACGGCCGGGTAGCTCACGTCCAGCGGCAAACGGTCATTAGGGCTCACCAGACAGCCTTGCGGGACGGGTATGCCGACGGCATGCAACACGGCGGCCGTTCGGTGCTTGTCCGCAACCACTTCGATCAGGGTCGACGATGGGCTGAACATGCGCGTGCCGATGGCTTCCGCGCAACGACATCGGTCCAGCAAAATCCCCTCGGATTCCGGTGCGATCAGAATCACGCTGTCCGCAACGGAGGACATCCGAGAAAAAGCCGACCGGTGTTCGTCAGCGTCCCGTACGATGCAAGCTGGAAGACGTTCCAGCCGCGGGTCGTCGATACGAGCATCGCGGAGCAGATCCACCTGGATCCCCGGCAACGCGGCCAGATCCTCCGCCAAGGCAGCAACCATCGCGGTCCCTTCGATCAATAGAGAACCGCTCGGCATTTCGCCAAGGCGCCCATCCAGCGTTCCGCCACCCGTCAGATATTCGTAGAGAAAGATCTTCACGGGTTCCTCATCTCGGAACGCAGAAGATCAGACGCGAAGGGGGTCGGGAGTCGTTTTCGGCCAACGATGAACCATGTGGAAAACATTTTGCCCGAAAACGACTCCCGACCCCTTCCACACAACGCGATTCAAATTGACCCGCCGATCCCCTAAGGCGGCCTCCGGCCGCAACCAACGTAGGTTGGGTCTCCGACCCGACTCGACCCGAC
>REEF01000040.1 GCA_007695205.1 Planctomycetaceae bacterium | reverse complement strand
TGGTCCTGGGACCTGTTCGGATCCTTTTCCCAGAATGAGGCCAGCTTCACCGCCGAGAATCAGATCGTGTTCGACCGGGTTGCTCTCGCCATTGGCGACAATGATCGCTGCGTAGCGAACGGCTGCGTGCCGCTGAACATCTTCGGCAGCATTACGCCGGAGATGGCGGACTACATTCGTCAGACGGGAAGGGACGAGCATCGGACCGAGCAGATCAACACAGGATTCAGTGTCACCGGCCGACTGCTCGAACTGCCCGCTGGCCCCCTCGGGGTGGCGGCCGGAGTCGAGTACCGTCGCGAGTCGGCCCTCGACCGTCCCGATGAAATGGTCAATCAACCCGCGGAGTTCGTGACCACGAACCGTTCCACGGGTGCACCAAGGGACGGGACGTCCGGCAACTACAACGTCAGGGAAGCCTACATCGAGTTTGACGTGCCTCTTCTCGCTGACGTGGCGGGTGCCCGGAATCTGGACCTGAGTGCCGCAGCGCGCCTTTCCGACTACAGCACCTTCGGGAGCGAGACGACGTTCAAGCTGGGCCTCGCCTGGCGGCCCATCGACGACATCCTGCTGCGCACGACCTGGTCGGAAGGCTTCCGTGCGCCGTCCATTCTCGAACTCTTCCAGGGCGGTCGGGAAACCAATTTCCAGGCCATTGACCCATGTTCAGGAGGCGGCGGTGGGCTGACAGGCTGTGCGGGTGTTCCCGGGACCTATGACCAACTCCAGTTCAACAACGGTCTCATCCGCGGTCAGACCGGCGGCAATCTGAATCTGGAAGCGGAGACGTCAGAGACCGTGAGTGTGGGTGTCGTGCTCACGCCGAGGGCGATCGAAGGGCTGTCACTGTCGGTAGACTGGTTCAAGATCGACATCGACGACGCCATCGCGACCCGCAATGCTCAGCAGATCCTCAACGCTTGCGCCAATCGCGGCGGCACGAACTGCGATCTCGTCCAGCGCGACCCGAACACCGGTGAAGTGCTGCGTCTGCTGCAGTCCGTGAGCAACTTCACGAGCACCAAGGTTGAGGGCGTCGATGCAACTTTGCGCTACCGGTTTTCCACCGGCATCGGCGAGTTCAACGCCGTGCTCGATGCAGCGCGCCTGATCAGCTTCAAGAACATCGTTCCTCAGCCGGATGGAACCGTCACCGTCGAGGAGCGCGCAGGCCTTGGCTTCCCCGCCCGCACCACGATGCCGAAGTGGCGTGGCACCGGCTCGCTGCGCTGGACGAATGGGCCATTCGAAGCCGGCTGGCGGGGACGCTACATTGGCAGCTCCAGAGATATTGCGGACAACTTCGTCAATGGCGGCAAGCATCGCTCAACGCTCTATCACGACCTTCAGTTTGTCTACAACCTGGACCAGTGGGATGCCAGCGTGACCCTTGGCATCGACAACGTCACGGATCGTTCGCCGCCGCCCTCCCGGGCCAACGCACCGATCAATTTTGACATCTTCATGTACGATGCCCGGGGAACCCACTGGTACCTGCGGCTGTTCAAAGCGTTCTGATTGACCAGGGTTGGTCCAGGTCGGCTGCGAGGCGGTACGCCGCTTCGCAGCCGAGCGATTGAGCTTCAGCTCATACGACGCGATTGCGCATCGAACCAGGGATTTCCAATAGGATGGTTCTGAAGCCGGTCGATGATCCGATCGAGCCGCAGGCCGGAGTCCGCAGCGCATGATTGCCTATCTGATCCGTCGAGTGCTGCAGTCGGTCGGAGTCCTGCTGGCGGTTTCGCTGGTCGTGTTTCTGGGCATCTATGCCATCGGTAATCCTGCCGCGATTCTTCTCCCTGACGATGCCACTGGGGCGGAGCTCGACGCTGCCATTGCGAGCCTCGGGCTCGATCGGCCGTTGCCGCTGCAGTATTTCACCTTCCTCGGTAATGCGATTCGCGGTGATCTCGGTACGTCCTTCGTCTTCAATACGCCGTCGATCGAGCTGATCTTCGCGCGTCTGCCCGCGACGCTGGAGTTGGCCATCACGGCCATGCTGTTCGCGGTGCTGCTGGGTATTCCTCTGGGATTGTGGGCTGGTCTCAAGCCCGGCAGCGCGTTCGACGAGACCGTTGTGACCGGATCGATCCTGGGGTTCAGCATGCCCAACTTCTGGCAGGGCATGATGCTGATCATGATCTTCGCCGTCGGCCTGGGCATCCTGCCGGCGAATGGGCGGGGCGAAACCGGAACGATTTTAGGGATCGAGACCAGTTTTGCTACTGCAGACGGAATTCGGCACCTCATCCTGCCGGCTTTGAATCTCGCCTTGTTCAAACTTGCCTTGATGATCCGACTGACACGCACTGGCGTTCGGGAGGTCATCGGACTCGATTACGTGAAATTCGCGCGGGCCAAGGGGCTCAGCGAACAGAGGGTGCTCATGGTCCACGTGCTGAAGAACATTCTGGTGCCGATCGTGACGATCATGGGCATGGAGTTCGGCTCGCTGATCGCTTTTGCCACGATCACGGAGACGATCTTTGCCTGGCCCGGGATGGGCAAGCTGCTCATCGACAGCATCAACAATCTCGATCGCCCGGTGGTGGTCGCCTATGTGATGGTGGTGACGCTCATGTTTGTCGTCATCAACCTGCTCGTGGATGTCGCTTACTCGGCGCTCGATCCGCGGGTCCGTCTCGGTGGAAACGCGCCATGAGTGAGGCAGGAGGAATCGTGGCGGCGCAGGGGGATCATGGGTCGCCGGTGCTGGCGGATCAGGAGCAACCGCAATGGCGGCAGCAGTGGCAGCAGTTCGCCGAG
>REEF01000124.1 GCA_007695205.1 Planctomycetaceae bacterium | reverse complement strand
AGGCGACGATCGCGGCACTGGCGGAATTGGTGGATTGACAAGGCTGGGTTCCATACCGGGACAACGCCGCCGGCAGGATGACGATCAGCGGCGTAGCAATCGGGCCGATCAGCAGCGAAACCAGCCACCACAGCAAGCCGCTGCGTCCCTTGGATTGGGCCAAGCCAGCGTTGATCAGAGACAAAGTTCCCCAGCCACGGAAACAGGCTGCCTAACCAGGTCGCCACGACTTGCTGCGTGTCCGGCACCAGGACACGCTTCTCGAATCGGTGTATCTTTGCCGGTGCATCTGCACCGAGCTTGCTCGGTGGTGCGCATGATTCCCTACTACACCAGCCGTACACGGGTTCCTGTTCGTATTTGCTCCAGAAGTCGGGTACGGATTTCGCCCACCAGCGTTTCGACATCCGCGCTTCAAGGGGCGTACCGGGCGATCAAGCGGTTGGCCAGCGTCGGGCACAACCGATCCAGCCAGACCAGCAGTTTGCCGCCGGGGGTCAGGATGATCTCGTCTCGGCCGCGTCGGATCGCACGGATCGTGTGCCGTGCTACCGAGCCGGCCGATGCCACGCGGGACGAACTGGCCGCCACGCCATCGGCTCCCTCCAGCAATCGGTCGAAGAATTCGGTGCGGGTCGTGCTGGGGCTGACCAATAACACGCCGATGCCTTCGGGAGCCAGTTCGGCGCGCAGCGAATCGCTGAAGCCGTGCAGCGCAAACTTGCTGGCACAGTACTCGCTCTTGCGAGGCACCGCGCGATGGCCCAGGACGGAACCGATGTTGACGATCACCGGAGTCCGCCCGACGCGTAACAGGGGCAGCGTGCCGCGGATCAGTTCCACCGCTGCGAAAAAATTCAACTCGAACACCTCGCGCAACCGTTCGGGGTCCGCTTCTGCGAACGGTCCCACCGCGCCGACGCCCGCGTTATTCACCAGCAGATCAAACGCTCCCCAACGCTGCCGCACGGCGTCGCTCAAGCGAGCACGATGGTCCGGATCGGTCACATCGCCGGCCATTGCGAAGACTCGGCCAGGCATGTCTTGGGACGCTTCGACCAGCGAGTCCAGCGGCTCCGCGCGGCGGGCGGTGACCAGCAATTGGGCACCCCCAGCCGCCAGTTGCCGCGTCAATTCACGGCCGATCCCGCTGGACGCGCCCGTGATCAGTCCGCGCATGGCCTGGATCGATCGACGCCCCATGATTCAAGCCACTTCTTCGGTCAGCTTGGCATCCCGCCATGGCGACTCGGTATCCTCACCGAACGGGTGTCGTCCATCGCGAGGCCGGATCTTCGTTCCGGGTTCGCGGATGCGCCCCAAGAATTTTTGAGGAATGCGGCAATGCAAGACGGCTCGCTGACCATCGAATTGCTTGGACAGCACTTCGCCATGAGCCGCCAGATAGGCCATCAGCCGCCCGTTCTCGACACCCGTTTCCACATCGACATCACGGAAAGATCGGCTGAGCGCATCGCTGACTCGAAAAGCCAGGCGATCGAAGCCTGTCTTCTGGTGTGCGCTGACGGGAATACCGTTGGGATAGCGATTCATCACGGCATTCAAACTGGATTGAGATGCCAGACGGTCGATCTTGTTCAAGATCAACAACGTGTCTTTTTCTTCGATCCCGATCTCTTGAAGGACTTCGTAGACGGAGCTGACCTGATCGCAAACCGCCGGGTTGCTGGCATCGGCCACGTGCAGCAGCAGGTCGGCTTGCCGGGATTCTTCCAGCGTCGCTTTGAAACTGGCGATCAATCGGTGAGGCAGGTCGCGGATGAAGCCCACGGTATCGCTCAACAGCACCGGTCCCCAACTGGGCAACTGCCAGCGCCGCGTTCGCGTATCAAGCGTGGCAAACAATTTGTCTTGGACCAGCACGTCGGCGTCGGTCAGGGCATTCATCAACGTGCTCTTGCCCGCATTGGTGTACCCGACCAGCGAAACGCTCATATGGTCGTCGCGCGCGGCGACTTGACGTTCCTTGCGAGCCTCGATCGTCCGTAATTCGCTTCGCAGATCATGGATGCGTCTTTCGACCAGTCGCCGGTCCACCTCGAGTTGCTTTTCACCTGGGCCTCGAGTCCCGACCCCCATCTTCATCCGCGACAGGTGCGTCCACATCCGCTTCAATCGCGGCAGCGAGTATTCCAATTGAGCCAGTTCGACGGCCAGACGCGCTTCGTGCGTCCGAGCGTTCGACGCAAAGATATCCAGGATCAACTCGGTGCGATCCAGGACTTTGACCTTGAGCGATTTTTCCAGATTCCGAGTCTGCCCCGGATTCAGGTCATTGTCGAAGATGACCACATCCGCCTCGTGCTCGTCCAGCAACGTCTTCAGCTCCTCGACCTTGCCTTTTCCCAAATAGGTCGCCGCGTCGGGCGTCGTTCGACGTTGAACCATCTCGGCGACCACGACCGTACCGGCCGTGGTCGCTAGTCCTCGCAATTCTTCCAAAGGCTCGTCCATGAATCCCTGGCCGGTCAGGATCACTCGGACCAGGACGGACGTTTCACTCGCGACACTTTGAACGCGTTGTGGTTCTTTCACGTTGTTGTTGTTTGCTCCATAGAAAAGGGGGGGCGTGGCATTAGGCCGCAGTTATCCGCTCTGCGAACCTCAGCCGTCCTTTTATTTTACACCATCGGTCAAGTTGCCAAAGGGGGGAGCGGGTTGTTTTTCCGCTTGGGGCCCGCGCAGCAATAAGTTGTGCAAAAAGTAGCAGGCACACTCCGTGTGCCGTAAACTGCGGACGGCACACGGAGTGTGC
>REEF01000756.1 GCA_007695205.1 Planctomycetaceae bacterium | reverse complement strand
CCCCCCCCCCCCGCCCCCGTCACCCATGCAAGGCGACCTTGATTGACAAGCAACTCCTGGCTGGGTGCTTCACGGCAGGCAACGTCTTTCCGAGGTGAAGCGTGGTGATTACAATGGATTCCCGTGATCCACTTCCCATCAAAATTCAGAAACTATAGGTCGAACCGATGACCTGTCGAGGTAGCCGCATGTCTGGAAACCCCCTGATCGCATTGACCCTCGTTTTTGGCGTATCGCTGGCTTCGGCGCGCGCGGACCATCCCAACATCGTGCTGATCTACATCGATGACATGGGCTATGGCGACCTGGCCTGTTATGGATCGGAGGTCAACGACACGCCTCACGTGGACCGGTTGGCCGCCGAGGGCATGCGGTTCACCGATTTCTACTCATCCAGCCCCGTCTGCACCCCCGCGCGGGCATCGCTGATGACGGGTTGTTATCCGGGTCGCGTGAGTTTCGATGGTTTTGGGCCGGAGGGTCGCAGTTGGGTGTTGTTCCCGGGATTCGCCGAGGGATTACATCCGGACGAGCGAACTTTGCCCGAACTGCTGAAAGAGAAAGGCTACGCCACCGCCCACATCGGCAAATGGCACTTGGGCGATCAACCGGAGCACCTGCCCACCCGCCATGGGTTCGATTCCTACTACGGCGTTCCCTACAGCAACGACATGGCCATCATGCCGCGACGCCCCAAGTCACCGCCCATGCCGTTGCTGCGGAACGAGCGGGTGATTCAAGAGCAACCGACCCAGGCAGCCTTGATCGAACGCTATACGGTCGAGGCGGTGGAGTTTATTCAGCAAAAACACGACCAGCCCTTCTTCCTATATTTTGCGCATCTGCACGTGCACCTGCCCCATTACGTGATGGAACCGTTCACCAGTGCCTCGCGCAACGAACGCTACGGCGCGGCGGTGGCGGCCATCGACTGGAGCACCGGATTGATCCTGGCGGAACTGAGACGGGCCGGGATCGAAGACAATACGATCGTCATCTTCACTTCGGACAACGGCAGTCGACAGCGTGGCGAGGGCGGCAGCAACGCTCCGCTCCGCGGGCTCAAGGGGCAGACCTTCGAAGGCGGGATGCGGGTGCCCTGTATCGTGCGTTGGCCCGGGGTCGTGCCTGCGGGATCGGTGAGTTCGGAATTGACTTCGGTGATGGACTTTTACCCGACCCTGGCAGCCCTGGTCGGCCACGACCTGGCCAGCCTGCCAAAACACGACGGCGCCGATGTCATGCCCATCTGGCAAGGACAGGAAGATGCCCGGTCGCCGCATGAGCATTTCTTCTACTACCTTCGCAACGAACTTCAGGCGGTGCGCGACCACCGTTGGAAACTCCATCATCAAGTGAAGGCCGGAGAAGAATCGGTGCAGTTGTATGATCTGGCCAACGACGTGAGCGAAAGCAACTGTGTCGCCGATCAACATCCCGAGGTGGTGCAGCGTTTGAAGGCGGCGATGAACGAGATGCGAGAGCAATTGGGTGACAGCCGGTTGGGGATCAAAGGAACCCAACGCCGTCCCTGTGCGGTGGTCAAGGACCCGAGACCGCTGACCGAGTTCGACCCGGATTACCCGTACATCGAACCAAGCTATCTGCTGGACGAAGCAGGCTGATCGACGATCCGGCCAACTTGGATGACGACGAAGCGATTCAGACCAACAGCGAGCCTTCCACGTAGGCGCCCCCTCGAGCGAAGGCCAGTAGATTGGTGACCGTCGTGCGTGCGATATCGGACAAAGCCTCTTCTGTCAGGAAGGCTTGATGGGCGGTGATCAAGACGTTGTGAAAGGTCAGCAAACGAGCTAACTCGTCGTCCTGCAGGACCTGGCCGGACAGATCTTCGAAGAACACGCCCTCCTCTTCCTCGTACACATCCAAGCCGACTCCGCCCACCTGGCCGGACTTCAAGGCTTCGATCAAAGCGGTCGTATCGATCAAGGCTCCCCGGCTGACATTGATGATGATCACGCCCCGCTTCATCAACGCCAACGTTTCGCGGCGGATCAGATAGTGGGTCTCGGGAGTCAACGGGACGTGCAGCGAGACGACGTCGCTTTGGGCGGCCAACGTCTCCAAGTCTACGTACCGCACGCCGAACTCGTTGGCCCACTGCGGTTGGGGAAACGGATCGTAGGCCAGCACCTGCATGCCGAAACCACGGAGAATCTGGGCGGTGATTTTTCCGATCTTTCCCGTACCGAAAACCCCCGCTGTCTTGCCGTACAGATCGAATCCCACCAGACCGTTCAAGGAGAAATTCAACTCGCGAACCCGGTTGTAAGCTCGATGGATCTTGCGGTTCAGCGCCAACAGCAGCGCCACGACGTGCTCGGCGACAGCGTACGGCGAGTAGACCGGCACGCGTGTGACCGTGATCCCCAACGCTTTGGCCGCGTCCAGATCGACATTGTTGAAGCCCGTGCATCGAAGGGCCAATAACGAGATGTCCATCTCGGCCAATTTCTCCAGGACCGTGCGATCGGCGATGTCGTTGACAAAGATGCATACCGCTTGAGCCTCCGCAGCCGCATGGACGGAATCCGGGCCCAAGCGAAAATCGAAGAACCGCCAATCGATCGAATTGGCGCCCGCAGCGGCTGCTAGTGCCGCCCGATCGTAGCCCTTGGTATCGTAAACAGCGACGGTTGTCATTCAGGCATCCTTTCTCCAGGTGGATTTCGAGTGAGTTTACTAAGAGGCGGCAAAGAAATAACTGTCGGCTTTCGTTTGGTGGTACCCAGCGCGAACGGGGTCGGGAGTCGTTTTCGGGC
>REEF01000414.1 GCA_007695205.1 Planctomycetaceae bacterium | reverse complement strand
GGTCCCGCTCGGCGCGCGGGACCTACTAAACCGTCACCCGAAAACGACTCCCGACTCCGTAGCGTTTGGCGGTTTGCTGGAGGGAATGTTCGAACTCGCATGATTCTTTCGATTTGCGGGACGATAACTGCCATGCGGGCTCGACGGTTCTTGCTCACCCCAGCGATCGGCTGCGGACGATGAAATCTGTCGGTCATGGTACAGAGGAGATACAAGATGACTCAACATACTTTCCGGATTGTCACCCGGGCTAGCGATGGTTCCCTGAGGATCCGCGATTTCGACTCCGAGGAGCCAGTGCTCAGGATGCATGTGAAGATCGGGAGCGACGATTGCAGCACCGATCTCTCGTTACGGGGGAAACCTGTCTTTCGAGGACTGGTCGGGCCGATGCCCGACGGCAAGGGCGTGGCGCGTTACGAATCGCCGGACGTTTTCGAAATCCTCACTCGCGAGTGGATGAAAGCACCCAACAAGCGACGCCGCCGCCGCTCGACCACAACGGCCAAGCTGGCTCAAGAAGCAACACTGTCCGCCGAGGACTGATCCCCCAAGGCGTCCCGTCTCGTCATGGCACTCAACATCGCCGAATTGATCGTTTTAGGGCTCCTGGCCGACTGGGTCTTCCGGCGTTGCAGCATTCCCGGGTTCATCGGCATGCTGTTGGTCGGTGTGTTGTTGGGCCCCAGTGTCATGGGCTATCTGGATCCGGATCTCCTGGCCATCGGCCCTGATCTACGCACCATCGCGCTGGTGATCATCTTGTTGCGAGTCGGTTTCGAGTTAAGCCGCAAGGTGCTTCATCGGGTGGGAGGTCGAGTCCTGCTGTTGGCGTTCGTCCCAGCCATTTTGGAAATGCTGGTGATCACGCTGATGGGCTCGTGGCTATTGGGCATGACTTGGCTGGAATCGGCCATGCTTGGATCGGTGATCGCCGCGGTGTCCCCTGCGGTCGTTGTGCCGTTGATGATCCGTTTCACGAAGCAACGCAAGGGCGCAGCCAAGGATATCCCGTCGATGGTCATGGCGGCCGCGTCGGTGGACGATATCTTCGTCATCGTGGCTCACAGCGCGCTGGTCGGCCTGTATGTTGGGCATCAAGTCAACATCGTTTGGCAAGCGGTGGCCGTCCCCGTGTCGCTGTGCCTGGGGGCCGTCGTGGGAATGCTGGTCGGCGTGGGACTGTACCGTCTGTTCGACCGTTTCAATCCGCGCGCGACGAAACGCGTGCTGATGGTCGTGGCGACTTCGATCCTTTTGCTCCGCCTGCAAGACCTGCTGACTGGGTATCTGCCTATGGCCGGTTTGGTGTCCGCGATGGCCCTGGGGTTTGTGATCCTAGAGAAACGCGAGCACATGGCTCACGAAATTTCTGCCAAACTGGCGAAGATCTGGGTGTTTGCCGAGATCCTGCTGTTCTCCATGGTCGGCGCACAAGTGAACATCAGCCTGGTTTGGCAAGCCGGTTTGGTCGGATTGGCGATCATCGCCACGGGGCTGATCGGCCGCGCTTGTGGGGTGATGGTTTGTTTGGTGCGCAGCCGCCTGACTCTCCGAGAGCGACTGTTTGTCGTGTTTGCCTTCTGTCCCAAAGCGACGGTTCAGGCTGCGATTGGCGCGTCGCCGTTGATGGCGATGCGAGCTGCGGGGATGGAAACCGGCCCAGGGGAAACGATCCTGGCCTTGGCCGTCTTGAGCATCCTGGTGACGGCGCCTGTGGGCGCATGGACCATCCGCTACTGGGGCGACCGAGTGTTGGAAGTAGCCCCGGAATCCGACACGGACGCACGAGACGCGGCGATCGAAAGCGATCCGACCGATCAGAACTGATGGCCTTTTTGCGGCCCATTTTTGGTCAACGTCAGGATTTCCGGGCCATCCTGATTCATCATGATCGTGTGTTCGAATTGGGCGGACAGCTTGCCGTCTTTCGTGCGAACGGTCCAGCCGTCGGCTTCGTCCTGGACGCCATCCCGCACGCCCACGTTGATCATCGGTTCGATCGTGAACGTCACGCCGGGGTACAATCGCTGGCGACGGCCCTCGGGGGTCGGAATGTGAGAGATCGTGGGATCCTGGTGGAATTTTCGCCCGACGCCATGCCCAACATAGTCTTTGACCACGGAGAATCCGCGTTCATGAGCGATGCGGACGATCGCCGTCCCGATATCGGAAGCTCGACAGTTGGGCTTGATCGCGTCGATGGCCGCGTACAGGCAATCGAAAGCACATTGCACCACCGCCCGAGCCTCGTCCGACACTTGGCCGATCAAAAATGTTTCTGATTGGTCCCCGTGCCAGCCATTGACGATCGTGGTCAGGTCGACGTTGACAATATCTCCCTCGCGCAAGACGTAATCGCCGGGAATCCCATGACAGATGATCTCATTGACGCTCGTACAGCAACTTTTGGGGTAACCTTGATAGTTCAGACATGCGGGTATATGGCCGTGGTCCAAGGTATAGTCATGGATGACGCGATCGATATGGCCAGTGGATATGCCCGGCAGGATCATCGGACGGATATGATCCATCAATTGCGCATTGAAGCGACCGGCTTGGCGCATGCCCTGCCGTTTCTCTTTCTCCGCTTCTCGGCGTCGTTTGTTCAACAACATGGCGTTACGTGCTCCTCCCTTACTGATTCCTTAAAAGATAGCGTGATTTGGTGGAATGCGGTAGTGTATAAGGTGAAGAGCATATTGAATTCGACGCAAGCCAAGGTGATCGGTATCGTGAAGGCTCCGCTCAGCCCAAAACAACGACAGTTCCCCGCGTGGGCTCTTTCTTTCGGGCTTCACATGGTGCTTCTTCTGCTCGTGGGCGGCGGATTTCGCTCGGCCGATCCGCATGACCACGACTCGGGCCGTCGCCAGGTAGGTATCGTTCTCACAGGGCCTCGGCCGGATCAACCGAGCCGTGAGGCCGAGGTTGCAGAGCGGGATGCTGCTGCAGACGCAGATTCGGCAAGCCGCGCTGAGCCGTCTGATTCGTCGGAACGCCAAACGACAGCACTCCCCGGCCGAGGGGATTTGGCCGAGTTGACGTTGCCCGAGCCCATGTTGCCGGACGATTCGCCAGTTGCGGGTAGCGGCCAGAGTTTGGTTGTCGATCGCTTGATGTCGGGGGTCGGGCCTAGCCGTGCGATTTTGCCTGGTTTGGACGAGGCGGCGATCCTCGAGCACGAAGCTGCTCGCCGCGCGGCAATCAAGGCTCGTGGGCCACCCGCCAAGCTCTCGATTTTCGGGTCGGCTGCGGCCACGGGGTACCGCTTTGTCTTTGTCATCGACCGGTCGGGCAGCATGGGCGATTCCGGGTTGAACGTATTGAACGCCGCTCGTAAAGAACTAGCGGAAAAGCTCGAGCCGCTACTGCCGACGCACCATTTTCAGATCATCGCCTACAATCATCAGTGCGTTTACCTGGAAGTTCCGCGGCTGTTGCCTGCCACCGACGAGAACAAGGCCGCAGTGGGGCCGTTCCTGGAGCGTTTGGCGGCGTTTGGCGGCTCGGGACACGATATGGCCTTGCGTGCCGCGCTGGCTTTCGAGCCGGATGCGGTGTTTTTATTGAGCGACGGAGGGGATCCTTATCTGACGGACATCGAATTGACCAATCTCCGCAGATTGGCTGCGGGTCGGTCGTCGATCCATGGCATCCAGTTTGGTCGGGGGCCTGCCATGGAACCCGAACCGTTCATGCAGCGGCTGGCCAACCAGAACTCCGGCTCGTACGTCTACGTGGACCTCGCGGCAGCACGAAGAACCGATCAGGGCGCTACTGTTTTTGGGGTGAATTGATTATCTTAGGAACAAACAGGCGATTGATCGCCTGTTGAGGTGATGCGGCAACCACACCATAAATGGTGGTTTGTGGTCCGATGCCGCGTCTTGGAAGGTATTGGAATTCGAGCTGCCAACATGACGATGATGTGTCGGGGAGTCCGCGGAGCGACCACGGCGGACGGAAACACGCGAGACGATATTTTGACGGCTTCGATCCAGTTGCTGGCGCTGATGATCCGGTCGAACGATATCGATCCGGCGGACGTCGCCAGCACGATCTTCACGGTGACGCGAGACTTGAACGCCGAGTTTCCGGCGTTGGCGGCGCGGCAGTTGGGTTGGAGTGACGTGCCCCTGCTGTGCAGTTACGAAATCGACGTTCCCGGATCGCTGCCTCGATGCATCCGCGTCCTGGTCAATTGGAACACGAAAAAAAAGCAGAAAGAAATCGTGCATACTTACATCAAGCAGGCCAAGCAATTGCGGCCTGACCTTCGGGGTTTGCCACCCATCGATTTCGACGAACTCGAAGCCTGGATCGCCGCCCACATGGCGAACCAGGAAGCCGAAGCCCGCTCGGCTGTTCCCTCGTTAGAGCTTCCCCCGCACCTTCATTGACGGTCATCCTGGGGACTGGTAAACTCTGCGGGACAAACAACGCGAGCAACCGTTTGGAACTCGCTGCCTGCGCTGAAATCAGGCCCAGATCGCTACCCATCCGCCCTCGACGCCGAACCGTCGGCTCGAACTCAAGGCGGTGACTTACCAAGAGTTTCTTTTTCACTTTGCACCGGAGGATTTTAACAGATGGCAAAAAAGAATGCCGCCAACAAGATGGTTTACTATTTCGGCAAGACGTGCGCCGAAGGCCAGGGGCTCAGCAAACACCTGCTGGGCGGCAAGGGAGCGAATCTGGCTGAGATGACCAGCATTGGATTGCCAGTGCCCCCTGGATTTACCATTACGACGGAATGCTGCGACGCGTACTACAAGAGCGGTCGCCAGTTCCCGGCGGGCCTGATGGACGAAGTGCATGGGCACATCGCAACGCTGGAAAAAGAGTTGGGCAAGAAGTTCGGCGACGAGAAGAACCCGCTGCTGCTGTCGGTTCGGTCGGGTGCGGCCGATTCGATGCCCGGTATGATGAATACGATCTTGAATCTGGGCATGAACGACGCGACCGTCGAGGGGATGGCCCTGGCCACAGAAAACCCACGATTCGCTTACGACGCATTTCGCCGCCTGATCAACATGTTCGGCGATGTGGTGATGGGCATCGATCATGAGTTTTTCGAGCACGCTTTTGATAAAATCAAGCAAAAGTATGGCGCCGCGTTGGACACCGACGTTCCGACCGAGGGATTGGTCGAACTGTGTCGGGCCTATGAAGAGGTCTACCAGCAGCACACGGGCGAGCCGTTCCCGCAGGACCCGCTGACCCAGTTGGAATTGTCCATCGAGGCCGTGTTCCGCAGTTGGATGGCGCCGCGAGCGATCCGATACCGCGAAGTCGAAAACATTCGTGGTCTGTTGGGAACGGCGGTCAACGTTCAATCGATGGTGTACGGGAACATGGGAGTGGACTCGGGGACGGGCGTCGCGTTTACTCGCAATCCCTCGACGGGCGAGAACAAATTCTACGGCGAGTTCCTGATCAATGCTCAGGGCGAAGATGTGGTCGCGGGGATTCGCAATCCCAAACCCGTCGAAGAGATGGCCGATTGGAAGACGGAAGATTTGCCAACGCTGGGCAAGGATGTCTACAAGCAGCTTCTCGATATCAAGAAGATCCTGGAAGAGCACTACTTGGAGATGCAGGACATCGAGTTCACGATCGAACGTGGGACGCTGTTCATGCTGCAGACCCGCACCGGCAAGCGTACCGGTGCGGCGTCGGTCAAGATCGCCTGCGATCTGGTGAAAGAGAAACTGATCGACGAGAAGACCGCCGTGCTGCGGATCCCGGCCAACGGCCTAACGCAGTTGCTGTTGCCCAGCTTCATCCCCGAGGCCAAGAAGGACGCCGAGGTGTTGGCCACGGGCCTGCCCGCGTCGCCCGGCGCTGCTGTGGGCAAACTGGCCTTTACCGCTGCGGAAGCCGTCCAACGCACCAACGACGGCGAGCTGGTCCTGCTGGTCCGCAAAGAGACCAGCCCCGAAGACATCGACGGCATGCACAGCGCGGCGGGTATCCTGACCAGCACCGGTGGCATGACCAGCCACGCCGCTGTGGTGGCTCGCGGTTGGGGCCGGTGTTGTGTGGCTGGCGCGGGCGCGATCCAGATCGACGAAAAGGGACGTAAGATCAAGGTCGGGGGTAAAACGTTTACCCACAAGGACACGCTGTCGATCGATGGTTCGACGGGCCAGGTGATGGTCGGGTCGATAGCGACCGAAGAACCTCAGCTTTCCGGCGATTTCGCCAAGGTGATGAAGTGGGCCGATCAGTATCGGACGTTGAAGATTCGCACCAACGCCGATACGCCCGCGGACGCCCAACGAGCGCGTGAGTTTGGTGCTCAGGGGATCGGCCTGTGCCGCACCGAGCACATGTTCTTCGAAGGCGATCGGATCAGCGCGATGCGCGAGATGATCCTGGCCGAAAACGAAGAAGATCGCCGCGCCGCACTGGCCAAGCTGCTGCCCTTCCAACGCGAAGACTTTATCGGAATCTTCACCGCGATGAAGAACCTGCCGGTGACCATCCGCTTGTTGGACCCGCCGCTGCACGAGTTCCTGCCGCATGCCCCCAAGGCTCAGCAGGAAATGGCCATTGCGTTGGGCGTCAAGCCGGCCGTGGTCAAGGCACGCGTCGAGCAGTTGCACGAGGCAAACCCGATGCTGGGGCACCGCGGCTGCCGATTGAGCGTCACGTATCCGGAAATCCTGGAGATGCAGGTCACGGCGATCGTCGAGGCCGCGATCCATTGCAAGCGGAATCGCATCAATGCGATGCCCGAAATCATGATCCCGCTGGTCGGGACCGCCGCCGAATTGGAATTGCTGCGCGATCTGACCGCCAAGACCATCGAACAGGTTTTCCAGAGCCAAAAGTTCAACGGCAAACTGGAGATCCTGATCGGCACGATGATCGAGATCCCGCGCGCCGCACTGACGGCCGACGAGGTCGCGGAACACGCCGATTTCTTCAGCTTTGGCACCAATGACTTGACGCAAATGACGTTCGGCTACAGCCGTGACGATGTCAACAGCTTCCTGCCGGATTACCTGAAGAAGGAACTCCTGCACGTCGATCCGTTCGAGTCGCTGGATACGACAGGCGTCGGCCAGTTGGTCGAGATGGGCGTCACCAAAGGACGTGCCACGAAGCCGGACCTGAAGGTTGGCATCTGTGGCGAGCACGGCGGAGATCCGCCATCGATCTATTTCTGCCACAAGGTGGGCCTGGACTACGTGAGCTGCTCGCCCTTCCGCGTGCCGATCGCACGCTTGGCCGCAGCCCAAGCTGCTCTGAAATAAGCCCAACGGCCTCGAGGCCCGTAAGCTGACACCCCCCCCGGTCGGCTCGGTTAGTCACATTGGCTGCTGAGCCGGCCTTTTTTTGTTCGGTGATGCAGGCAGGTCCGCGCCAACCAAGCGTTCGTGGTTCTTCGTTCGTGGTGCTTGGTGCTTGGTGCTTGGTGCTTTGTTCGGGGTTCAAGGTTCGGGGGTTCGTCGCACCACCCCAACATTCCAGCTCCGACCTCCTGGCCAGGATGCAGATTCGGCTCGTGTTGCCAGATGCCGCGTCAGAACTGGCGGATTCTCAGGTCTTTGAATTCGATGCGCATCGGGGGGCCTCGGTGCATCTGCAGGGCGATGATGCCCTTGGGCAATGCGTATTTAGGCTCGTGGTCTTCCACCTGGCACATCTTCTGGCCATTGATCCACAGCGTGATGTGCTTGCCTTGAGCCAAAATGCGATACTCGTTCCAGTCGTCGTCGTGGACCGCCTTCAACAACTCGTCCGCATCGGCGAACGTGGTGACCGTCTTATTCCCCTCGCGATCGATCACCACCTGCTGGCCTCGACCCGCGACCAGACCGCGTCCGTGCTGGTACAGGAAACCGGTGTAGTCGTGGTTGGTGTCCAGGTCCGCCTGATAGCCCCAGGTATCCCAATTCGGTCGCGGCTCGCTGCGGAACTGGATCCCCGAGTTGCCGCCTTTGCCGGAGATGCGATAAAGACAACGCAGTTCGAAATCCGCCGGCTGACCGCCTTTCCAGTACAGGTAGTGCGTCAGATCGCTCGGCTTGTCCGGCGTACTCTCGGCGACGATCGCACCGCGCTCGACCGTCCACCAGCCGGGCATCCCCTCCCAACCGGTCAGATCCTGACCGTTGAACATCGAGACGAAACCTTCGTCGGCTTCGTCGGCCCATACGGCCGTCCTGACCGACAGGACCAAAAACAGGCAGGCCAGAGCCAAACCGAATACGACACGATCAAGGCGTTGCGTGGTCATTGCTGTATCCTTATCCCCTTAGCACCGTGCGAGAAATAACTGACGCACTTTCGGCCCCCTCACCCTGCCCTCTCCCCGAAGGGGCGAGGGGACATCGGACAGTGATTTCTCGAACGGTGCTTAGCTTGGAACGAAGCGGAACTCTCTGTTAGAATAATGCAGACCGGCCCGAATGCAACCCATGCGGTCTTCGCGTTCCGAAGGTCCGAAGGTACGATGCAGCGGGCAAAGGACGCTGGACGCATGCAACGTAGGATGGTTCGGTTAAAGAAATTCACGCCTTAGAGGATGCAGGAGGGATGTTATGATCCGCAATGCGGTGTTGGAGTCGAGTGGCGGGATGAGTGCCCGCCGGGTGTACCGATGGGCCAGCTTGGCAATGCTGCTGCTGTTGGGGTTCGGAGCCCCAACGACGGTACTGGGACAGGCTGAGGATCTGAACGTCCTTTCGCGGTGGATCGAGTGGTCCGATGCGCCGCAACGGTTGCAGCGGCATCTGAATTCCCTGGCTTTCCAGCATTTGGATCGGCGAAGCGAAACGTTGCAGCAACTGGAATCGGCCGACCAGTGGCGAGAACGTCAGCAGCAGATTCGCGAGACGTTGGACCGCATTGTCGGGCCTTTTCCGGAACGGACGCCGCTGAACGCCCAAGTCAAAGGGGTGCTGCAGAAGGATGGTTATCGTGTCGAGCGGATCGTGTTCGAATCGTTGCCGGACTTTTATGTCACCGGATGCCTGTTCGTGCCCGACCAGCGGCAGCAACCGGCACCGGCGATTTTGAACGTGATCGGTCACACGGGAATCGCCTTTCGCGGCGCGGGTTATCAGCAGTTCCTGCTGAATATGGTGGACAAAGGCTTCCTTGTGTTCGCGATGGATCCGATCGGGCAGGGCGAACGATTGCAGTACTTCGATCCCGACCTGGGGCGATCGGTGATCGGCGGGGCGACTGCCGAGCATTCGTACCTGGGCATCCAGGCGTTCCTGACCGGCAGCAGCGCGGCGCGTTACTTCACTTGGGACGGTATTCGCGCCATCGATTATCTGGTATCTCGCGAGGAAGTCGATCCGGATCGCATCGGCGTGACGGGTCTGTCGGGCGGCGGGACGCAAACCAGCTACATCGCGGCGATGGACGACCGCGTCGCAGCGGCCTCGCCGGCCTGCTACATCACCGGCTTGGCCTGGTTGTTCGCTTCGATCGGCCCGCAGGATGCCGAACAGAACTTCCTGCGCGGCGTGGCCAGCGGCATCGATCATGGAGATCTGCTGATCGCACGAGCGCCGAAACCAACGTTGGTCGTGGCGACGACCCGCGACTTTTTCAGTATCCAAGGGACTCGCGAGGTGGTTCGGGAAGCCAGTCGCGCGTTCGCTGCCTTGGGAGCCGAATCTCACTTGTCGCTGGCCGAAGACGATTATCGACACGGGTTTACGCCAAAAAATAACTCGGCGACCTACGCTTTTTTCCAAGAACATCTGCAATTGCCAGGCGACCCGGAACACGTCGAGAAAGAAATCCTTAGCGAGCAGGAACTGACGATCACACCGACCGGCCAGCTCAGCACGTCGCTGGGCGGCGAGACGGTGTTTTCACTGAACCGCCAAGAGGCGATCCAACGAGTCGCGCGGCTCGAAGAGGCTCGGCAGAGCGATCTGGCCGGTCATCTTCAACAGGCCATTGCGGCCGCCAAAGAGATCGCGGGGTACCTGCCGCCCGCGTCGGATCCGCAGCCCATCTTTCGTGGACGTTATCAACGACCGGGGTACTCAGTCGAAAAATACGTGATCGGCGGCGAGGGCGACCTGATCCTGCCGCTGCTGCTGATGGTGCCCGACCAGGGCGAACAGCATCCCGGCCTGATCTTCCTCCACCCCGACGGCAAAGCAGCGGAAGCGGCCCCCGGTGGTCAGATGGAAAAATGGGTCCAACAGGGCTACGCGGTGCTTGCTCCCGACCTGTCCGGTACCGGCGAACTGGGACAAGTCAGCGACGCGGTAGCTTTCTTGGGCGTCCAGATCGGACGCAGCGTGGTGGCGATCCGAGCCGCCGATATCCTGCGTTGCGCCGCGCTGCTGGACCAACGCCCGGACGTCGATACCAGCCAGTTGGCCGTGGTGGCTCACGGCGCGACATGCATTGCCGCGTTGCACGCCGCCGCGTTCGATGACTCGTTACGCCGTCTGCTCCTGGTCCGCCCGCTGGTCTCGTTCCAGGAAGTCGTCATGAATCGCTTTTACAAGGTGACCGGCGGCGACGTGGTCGCCAGTGCCTTGACCGCGTACGATCTGCCCGACCTGGCCGCGTCGCTGGCGCCTCGGCCGCTGACCGTGATCGATCTTCAGGACCAGCAACTTCAGTCGGCTGCCGACGATCTGGTCCAAACTCAATGGCACATCGTACGCCAAGCGTACCAACAGGCCGATGCGGACGACCGTTTGGTCATCCAACGCGCGGACGCCGTAGAAGACATGCAGGATTTCCTGCCCGGTACAGGGCGGCTGGGCCGCTAAGGACCGGCAAAACAATAGGAGTCGGATTTGGTGTGATGGTACGCGGGCGGGGTCGGGAGTCGTTTTCGGCCGAGAATGAACCATATGGCAAGCGGCTTGCCCGAAAACGACTCCCGACCCCTTCCGCGAAATGCGACACTGATTCATTTTCCGGTCCTAGCCAAGTTCGAGCTACCGCTCGGTTGGCATTGGCCCGCTCCCGTTAGTCGCTAACTTGGTGAAAGATTCAACGATTTTGGACATTAGCAGTACAGGAAGAAACCGATGAAACGATTCGAGCAAGGGATGGTATGGCTGATCGTCTTGGTGCTGGCAACGGCCGTGCAGGCTCAGTCGGCCGATCTGCGTGTGGCGACCTTCGATGTGGATGCCTCGCCGCCCATCGGTTCCCCGCTGGCTTATGACCCGACCGAGGAGATCGTCCAGCCGTTGACCGCGCGCGGCTTGGTGCTGCTGGGCGCCGGAGACCCGATCGTCTTGTGTGTGGTGGATTGGATCGGGATCGGCAACCAAGCCCATGATGCATGGCGAATCGCTTTGGCCGATGCTACGGGTACCCAGCCCGATCGAGTCACCGTACACACCGTCCACCAGCATGACGCTCCGTTTGCCGATTTCAGCGCAGATGACTTACTGGCCGAACACGGACTGGGCGGCCAGATGTTCGATCGCCAATTCGTTCAAGACACGATTCAGCGAGCCGCAGAGGCCGCCCGCGTCGCGATCCAGCAGGCTCGACCGGTCACCCATGTCGGCACAGGCAGCGCGGTGGTCGATCGTGTGGCCTCGAATCGGCGTCTGTTGGATCGTAGCGGGAAAGTGCGATTGACGCGTTTCAGCGCGTCGCGCAACGAGGAGGCTCGCGAGGCACCGGTCGGCCGAGTGGACCCGGAAGTCCGACTGATCAGCCTGTGGCAAGAGCAGCAGCCCCTCGCGGTGCTCAGCTATTTCGCGTCGCATCCGATGAGCTACTACCGGACGGGCGGCGCCAATCCGGATTTTCCTGGGATCGCCCGAGCCGCGCGGGATCAGGCCACGGGGGCCATGCATCTGTATTTTACCGGTGCCGCAGGGAACGTAGCAGCCGGGAAATGGAATGACGGTTCGACGCCGTACCGCCAGATCCTGGCCGACCGTCTGGCCGACGGGATGCGGGCTGCCTGGGAGGCCACCGAACGGACGCCGGTCACCAGCGACCAGGTCCAGTGGCGAGTCGTGCCGGTGACGCTGCCGCCGGCCGAACACCTGGATGCCGACCCGTTGCGTCAACTGCTGGCGGACCCGGACCAACCCCTCGACCAACGCCAACGCGCGGCGCGTACCCTGGCCTGGCTCAACCGCTGCTTGGACGGTCACCAGATCGCGCTGACTTCGCTACGTCTTGGCCCGGCTCGCATCCTGCACATGCCGGGGGAACTGAATATCGAATTCCAATTGGCCGCCGCAGCGATGTACCCGAACGATTTCGTCGCGTTGGCCGCCTACGGCGATTACGCGCCCGGCTATATCGCCCCCGAAATCGCCTACTTCCAAGGTGGGTACGAGGCCAGCCCACGCGCGTCGCGCGTCGCGCCGCACGTCCAGCAGGTCCTGCTGCCAGCGATCGCCCAATTGCTGGAGTTCGAAGACCTTTTGCCCAGCGAGGAACACGTCAGCCGATTCGGTTACCGGCTGGAACGATTCTACGTCGATCGCGGCTTCGATGGCCAGAGATGCTGGGTCCATGCTCGAGCCGGCGTGATGCCGGCCGATTCGGGCGAGAATCCTATCGGGCGGCCAACGGTCCTGATGACCGCCCAACCACTGGAACTGGCCGGATCGGATGTCTTCCACGGCTTGCACACCTACCGCACTCGCGACCTGGGCCTGACGTGGGAAGGCCCGTTTGAAGAGCCCGCCATGCGGCGCGAAACGATCGACGGGGATCGAGAACGAGTCGTCAGCGATTTCACGCCCAAATGGCACGCGGCAAGCGGCACCATGCTGGGCATCGGTCACACGGTCAAATACCAAAACAATCGGGTCATGGCCGTTCGGCCTCGAGCCACCGCGTATACCGTGTATGACCCCGAAACGTTCCAATGGCAGCCTTGGAAAAAGCTGGAACTGCCCGACGAAGCGCGCTTCGCCAACGCCGGTGCCGGGTCGGTCCAGCGTTTCGATCAACCGGACGGAACCGTGCTGCTGCCCATCTATTTCAAGGAGAAGGAAGCGCGCCGATTCCACTCGACCGTGCTGCGTTGCCGCTTCGACGGTCAGACGCTCGAGTACCTTGGGCACGGTTCGGAGTTGACGATCGATGTGGGCCGCGGGTTGTACGAGCCCAGCCTGACGTTCTTCGGCGGCGCCTATTACCTGACGATGCGCAACGATGAAGACGCCTACGTGGCACGTAGCGAGGATGGTCTGCATTTCGAGGAACCGCGACCCTGGACGTTCGATGACGGCCGATCGTTGGGCAGCTACAATACCCAGCAGCATTGGGTCACGCACAGCGATGCACTGTACCTGGCCTATACCCGTCGCGGGGCGGACAACGATCACGTGTTCCGCCACCGAGCCCCGCTGTTCTTGGCACAAGTCGATCCGCAGTCGCTGCAGATCATCGAAGCCACCGAACAGGCGATCGTCCCCGAACGAGGTGCCCGATTGGGCAACTTCGGCGTGGTCGACATCAGTCCCGACGAATCGTGGGTGACCGTGGCCGAGTGGATGCAACCGCGGGGCGTCGAACAACATGGCAGCGATAACATGCTGCACGTCGCCCGCCTGAAATGGAATTCGCCCAACCGGACGGCGGCTGCCGAATTGACCTCAACGCCGCAGAGATAACCCGAACGTTACATATGGTTTCCTCGTAGGACGGATTGGCAATCCGTCCTACTTTTTATGCAACGATCGGGATAATTGGCAAGACGACCCTTCCGGGCCGTCCTTTCCCCCTTGGATCGCGTTGGATCGTCGGCCAACGAGCCAAGGCGACCAGTCACGACAAGAACAGGAGCGAAGCGATGCGTAACACCATGTTGGCCCATTTTTTGTGCGGGATGATTGTTTTGTGGGCAGCGGTTGCCGAAGCACAGCCATGGGGAGATCTGAAGGGGCGTTTCGTCTACGATGGTGAACCGCCGACACGAAAGCCGCTGATCGTCACGGCCGATGTCGAATTCTGCGGAAAAAAGGAACTGCTGGAAGAACACTTGATCGTGCATCCGGACAACCAGGGCGTGGCCAATGTGGTCGTCTGGATCTTCTTGGGACGTGGCGACTCGCCGCCGACCATCCACGAATCGTACGCGGAGACCGCCAAAGCGGAGATCGTCTTGGATACCGTCCACTGCCGGTTCGAACCGCACGTATCTTTGCTGCGGACGACGCAAACGTTGATCCTTCGCAACAGCGATCCGATCGGGGACAACATCAAGATCGATACGCTGTTCAATCCGCCCATCAATATCACGTTGCCCTCCCGCTCCGAAGTTCAGCACCGGTTTACGGCCGAAGAGCGTCTGCCGGCGCGAGTTAGCTGCGGCATTCATCCCTGGGAATCGGGATGGCTGCTGATCAAGGAGCTGCCCTACATGGCGGTGTCGGACGAGAACGGCGAATTCAAGATCGAGAACCTTCCGGCCGGCGAGTGGACATTTCAATTCTGGCACGAACAGGCCGGGTACTTGAACGAAGTCACGGTGGACGGCCAAGTGACCAGTTGGGGCCGGGGCCGAGCCACATTCGACGTCCCGTCGGGCGAGAAGAACCTGGGCGACCTGCTACTGTCTCCCCGTTTGTTCGCCGAGTAATCCGCCGCGGCGGAAGGGGTCGGGAGTCGTTTTCGGGCAACAACGAACCAGGTGGGTGGTAGGTGGGCGCAAAACCCGACCCCCCCCC
>REEF01000041.1 GCA_007695205.1 Planctomycetaceae bacterium | reverse complement strand
ACAACTACTTTAATTGGCAATGGCAAAGCTGTCAACAAACAAACGGCAAGGCGGCAGCTCCGTAAGCGTCCGGCGAAACACGTCCGGTGCCCGCAGCAGCGGCCGGGAAGCACGAGGAGATAGGAGCAACCCGCGGTGCAGGGCGACGGCCGGTCCGAGGCTGGCGGTCGAAGTGGAGGCAAGCCGTGGGCGTGGTGCGGGCCGAGGGACGGCGGTTAGGCCGGCCTCCAGAGATGCGGCAGCAGGCCAAGAAGCTCGTCGCGGCTCGCGTGGGGTAGCATCGCCGGCAGGCGGGTCAGCACGTCGCGCAGGTAGACCCAGGGATCATGCCCGTGGCGCTTGCAGGAGGCCAAGAGGCTGAAGTGGACCGCCGCTGCGCGGCCGCCACGGTCATTTCCGCAGAAGAGCCAGTTGCGGCGGCCGATACAGAGGCCTCGCAGCGAATTCTCACCTTCGTTGTTGTCGATGTCCAGCCAACCGTCCTCAAGGTAGACGGTCAGGGCGGTCCAGTTCTTCAGCGTGTAGTCCATCGCTTTGCGAACCGGGCTCTTCGGCAGAACCTTCGGCGATTCCGCCTCCAGCCAGGTATGGAAGCCGTCCAGCAGAGGCCGCGACCGCTCCTGACGCTCGGCCGCGATCCGTACGGCACGGTCCGCAAGCGCAAGCGGCTCCCACGCGCCGCGGCAACGTTCACGCAAGTCCTTCTCCACGGCGTAGAGCTTGCCGATCCACGCCAAGGCCGTCTCCATGCGGGCCGAATCGAGTCGCCGGCTCTCATGGAACTTTCGCCGCGCGTGCGCCCAGCAGCCTACCTCGATGATCCGACCTTCGGATTCCAGGTAGATGCCGTCGTAACCGTTGAAGGCGTCCGCTTGTAAGTAGCCGCAGTAGTCCCTCAGAAACGCGGCCGGCCCATCCCGCTGGTGCGTCGGCGTGTAGTCGAATACCGTCAGCGGATGGAGCGGGTCGCCCACGTACGGCCAGAACCGACCGGTGTACTTCCGCTTCCGGTAGGCATCGCGAACTTTCACCGGCGTGTCGTCGGTGTGGATCACGTGCGACGAAAGCACCACCTCGATGGCCAAGCGATACAGCGGCTGAAGGAACTCGGCCGACTTCAGCCACCAGTCGTCCATCGTCTGCCGCGAAAGCCGCATGCCCTGCCGCTGAAAAATGCCTTCCAGGCGATACAGCGGCAGATGGTCCGCCCCCTTGCTCACGATGACCTGTGCCGTCAGCCCCGGGCCGGCCAGACCGCCGGGAATCGCTTCGGGCGGCTTGGAGGCCACGACCACGTTCTGCTCGGCAAGGGTCAGGCCGCTCTCGGGAAGCGGGTCCTTTCGGGCGTACTTCTTCCGCACATGAACGACCACGAACAGGGCCGAAGGCCGCCATTCAAGCTGCTCGCTCGTCTCCGGCGGCAACTCGATCAGATTCTCCTCACCGCCGAGCGCCTCCTTTTCGGCGTCCGTCAGATCGTGAATCACCTCTTCGCGTTGGAGTTCGTCGGGAATCCGCTGGCGACCGTGCTTGTCGCGCCTCTTGCCCGCTGCCGACGTCTCCGGAGCCGCTTCCTCGCCAGACGGCGTCGCGGGTGCGGCCGCCTCCGGGACTTCGCCCTCCGCTTCCAGATCGAACAGAACGGACTGCCGAGGGTCGTGCTTCTCGCTCGTGCGACCGTAGATCCGCTTCAAGAGCAAGTGCATGTAGTGCTCTTGACGCTCCAGACGCGCGTTGGCCTTCTGCAACTCCTCCAGCAACTGCGCGACCATTTGCTTTAGCACCGCTGGGTCGTCGGGCAGCGTCGCGGGATCGGGCAAAGGCAAGGCTTCCGTGCTCATGCCTCCTACTACGCGCGAACACGCCATTTGGTTCGCGCGATTTTCAGAATTCTTTCAACACGCCTTCCGGTATCGTTTCTGCCGCTTGACGCTTGCCGGATCGATGCCCCACAGCATCAGCGACAACTCTTCCGCCGTTACCTCGATGCTCCGCGCCTCGGGTTCCGCGGCTAGCGGAAACCGCACCGTCCCGCGTTCCAGCCGCTTGTAGTATTGAACCAGCCCGTCCTTGTCCCACCACAGCAGCTTGACGCGATCGCCGCGGCGGTTGCGGAACACGAACAGATGCCCCGAAAGCGGATCGTGCCCGAGCCATTCCCGCACCACGGCCGCCAACGAGTCAAAGCCCTTGCGCATATCCGTAGGCTGGGTGCACAGGTAAATCCGCACCAACTCCGAAAGGCTCAGCACGGCCGCGTCTCCAATACCGCGAGTACTTCCGCCAGCGTCTGCCGATCGAATCCGCGGCGCAAACGCACGCTGCGCCCGTTGGACCAGTGGATTTCCACGCCGCTGCCGACTTCGCCCGCTTGTCCCGGGACTACCTGGACCGGAAGAAAGCTCACCGGGGCCTGGTCTGGGGCCTTGCGGCCGACCGTCCCGGTTGCCGGCTTCGCACCTCGCGCGTTACTCGACGCGCGGCCATGAGCAGCCGGACCGTGGCTGCTTCGGGCCAGTCTCTGCCGCCACCAATAGAACGTCCACTCCTTGATCTCGGAGTCGCGGCAGAACTCGCGCACCGACTGACCGCTTTGACGCCACTGCCGAATCAATTCCTGCCAATGCTTTCGCTTGGCCCCGTCCACGCCTCGTCCACGTCTCGCCATCTCGCTCGGCCTCCTGAGGTTGTCGCGGCCAAGCCCGCCTCAGCCGCTATCCCCAGCCTACCATCCCACGCAAGACGTGTTCCGCCGGACGCTTACTCACGTGCGACGAAAGCACCACCTCGAT
>REEF01000797.1 GCA_007695205.1 Planctomycetaceae bacterium | reverse complement strand
CGGCCCGGTCGATGCGATCCTGTTGCTCGTACAGCCAAGCCAACGCGCGGTGCCCGGGCACGTGATTCGGGTCCAACTCGATCGCGCGTTGCAAGTGCTGTTGCCCGGTGTCGAAATCGCCGCGAGCCATATAGACTTTGCCGCTTTCGGTAAGAACCCAGGCGACATCGCTACGAACCTGGTCGATGTTGTCCAGCACTTGCAAATCGTCTCGATGGACTTGTTCGTCTCGCGCTTTGAGAACGCGAAACTTCTCCATGTACTGCTTGGCGGCGGTGTGGTCGCCCAGTCGGGCACAGGCGGTGCCGAGTCCATAGTAGGGACTGGCCAGATCGGGCGTCAGTTCGACGGCCCTTTCCAAGATCCCTCGCGCTTTTTCGAATTCGCTCAGCTGTACGTACGTTTCGCCCAGCGTGACCATGGCCGCGACCGATGTAGGACGAGCTTGGACGAATCGTTCGAGGATCGCCGCACCCTGTTCCAATTTGCCTTGACGCGTTAGTGCCCTTGCGTAAAAGACGGGAAAGATGGGTGATCCCGGATCGAGTTCGGCAGCCAGCCGGAAATGCTCGGCGGCCGTTGCGTGATCGCCCGTGGCCTCGACGATCACTCCGATCGCATGATGAGCCTTGTCGAACGTCGGGTCCAGCGTCAGGCAATGTTCCCAGTAACGAATCGCCTGATCAACGTCGCCATACCGAGAATGCACCCAAGCCAGCACGTGGAACGCGTGGGGATCGGTCGGGAACGCATCTACAATATGCCGCGCGACTCGATCGGCTTCGTACAGCAACGCCGCGACCTCAGGCGTTGTCTGAGACGCCATTCGAGCCACGGCGCTGGGGTGTTTTGGCCGCATTGCCAGATAGATGGACAGCGAAGCGGCGGCCAACGACACTACGGCCAGCACGATCGCCGTGGTCAGGCTGATCTGGAAACGCCCCCTGTTCGGACCGGCAGCAGGCGGGCTCGGGCGTTCCGATTGGTTGGCCCGCCGACGTTGGTTCGTTCGACGTGATGTCATCACCGGCTACAGCTTGCCGAGCATCTCTTCGGCCAGCGTCCTTGCTTTTGCGGGATCCACGGTCCCTTGCAACTGCTCAAGATCCTGTAGCAGTTCCTCAGCCTTGGCCGCATCGGTTTCCTGCAAACGCTTCAAGGCCTCTTCGATCAAGATCACTTCACTTCCGACTTGGCCCGTCTTTGCGACTTCCTCCAGTCGGGCCCGAACGGCTTCGGTGGGTTCGACCCGAGGTGGTTCGACCGCGATTTCTCGACGACAGCCAATGAACGCAAAGACCATAGCCAACACACAACAAACGCGAATAGCACCCATCTTGCAGAACCTTCCTTTTCGTTCTCTTCACGGTGGAAATAAGACCTTCGAACGCCAGCAGAGACCACTTCCTGACGCTGCGCACCGAACCATGCGCCGGGTGGCAATTTGCCACTCGGCGCAAACACCAATCACTATGGCCAATGCTTCAGGTGACCGGCTCAGTCCAACTGAATGGCAACACCGCTATCACGAGCCCCCAAACGCTGGAACGTTTGGAAATCGACCGTCTCACTAATGAAGCGGACGGAAGCATCCCCCAACGCGGCGTTCACTCCACCGGGATGGCGGCTTCGCGGCGCGTACAGGCCGTTGCGATCCGAGGCGTACCCGCTGGGACCCCATTGGCAGTTGGGAAACCTCCAGTTTGGCGGCGCCACCGTGTTCAGTGCTGTCTGAGTCGGCAGGGGAGCGATCCAGTGGTTCCCGTTGGAGCTCAGATGGTCCGTGATCTCGGCACACTGCTGGCCCCAAGCTTCCAGGTCCGCTTGGCTCGGGAACTGCGTGGGCCCCGAGGGGGCCGCCGAGTTCCTTCGAACCTCAGAACTCTGGCCGACCATCAAACTGCCGGTGTTATTGTTGCCGCTCAAGTGTTCCGACAGCATCAAAGTATTTGACAATCCATCCCTGACGTCGGCGAACGTGACCTCTCGACTCATCTGCCTAGCTAACGTGATGTCATCCGTGGGGCCACGGAACATGCCGTTCTGTTCGTTGATGTTGGTCCACAACAACGTACTGCCGAAGCTGACACCGTAGTTGCAACCTGTGTTGTTTTCACGACCTGTAGCCGTTGCGGGGAAGCGACTGTCCGAAGGACACTGAAAAGTTCCCAACCGGGCACTTCGCGCCACTTCCACCTGGCCGGAATTCCAGCCGAAGAAGAAGGTTTGGGACGCCGTCCGTACCTGCTGGTACACCGCGTCCTGCTCGATGAACGGCAGGATCATCGTGAACGCGCTGTAACCCTGCCATGCGTCGTTCTGACCATTACGGTAGATATACGCCCACAAGCGTGAAACCGCTACGACTCTGTTTTCGACTCAAGGGAGGCATAGGGAGAGCTCCTGATAAAAAAAAGGCAGGGGAAAACACAACAACTCGGTGGACACCGCGGGTCGGCATCCGGTCAGGCCAAGCACAGCCGTTGGTCAGGTGTGAAATGTGATACGCTTTTCGCTCTTCACTTCCTCCGTCTGGCTGGCAAGGCCGAAACAGAAGGTGCGTTGAACTCGAATCGTTAACAAAGCCCGCGCCACCGCCCCCCCGGGGCACCGGAACAAACGACAGCACCATCCATAAGCTTAACAGAAGAATCACGGGGATGCAACGAGTGTAAAGGTAGAGAAGTCGAAATCCAAGGTTTTTCAACAGCACGCCCCCCCTTTCCCCCCCACAGCGAGCGGCGAGGCGATTGAAATAGCCTCGAAGGGAGGGGCTTCACCAAAAGACGGAGTCCT
>REEF01000394.1 GCA_007695205.1 Planctomycetaceae bacterium | reverse complement strand
ACGTGCACTATAACGAAGGGTACATTATAGTCAATTAGACCTAGGGGTGCAAAACTGCTGACCAGGGGGATTTCAGAAATGTCATGGGACAACGAAGACGCTGATCCTCGGGAAGACGAATTCGATGCCATCTTGGCCGAGTACATGCAGCAGGCGGATCTTGGACAGGGTGCTGATCGAGACGGTTTTGTTGCCCGATATCCTGAGTTCGCTGAGCGACTTCGCCGATTCTTTGCGGATGTGGATGCACTCGGGACAGACCCGCACTCCGCAACTCTGAGTGTTGTCCCGGAGCAACCAGCCCGTGAACTCTTATCCACGATGGCACTATCGAAGTTGGACCGGGATGTGCGGGAGGGTGGTCCGCCGCCCTCAACTACCGAAACGACGAATTCGGTCGGCGGCCGATATCGGATTCTGAAGTTCCTGGCGCAGGGCGGGCTGGGGCGCGTCCTGGTGGCGGAAGACGATGAGCTGGGACGGAAGGTGGCCGTCAAGGAAATCAAACCGAACTTTGCCGACGACGCCGTGTGCCAGCAGCGGTTTGTCTTGGAGGCGGAGATCACGGGCGGCTTGGAGCATCCGGGGATTGTCCCGGTGTACAGCTTGGGCAGCCATCCCGATGGCAGACCGTATTACGCAATGCGATTGATCTACGGCCAGACGCTCCGGGCTGCGGTTGACACTTTTCACCAGCAGTTTTCGCAATCGCCAAACTCGTCCTGGCCGATTGTGGAACTGCATCAGTTGCTGCGTCGGTTCATCGACGTCTGCCACGCGGTCCAGTACGCGCACAGCCGCGGCGTGATCCACCGGGATTTGAAGCCGGCCAACGTGATGTTGGGAAAATTCGGCGAAACTCTGGTGGTCGATTGGGGATTGGCCAAAGTCGTCGGACGCACCGATGCCTTCAGGGACTTGGCGGAACAATCACTGCACCCGCGCGGCACCGGCAGCGGCAGCTCGGCGACCGCACAAGGCAGCACGATCGGAACCCCGGCGTTTATGAGCCCGGAACAAGCGGCGGGCGATCCGGATCAGATCGGGCCGGCCAGCGACGTGTACGGACTGGGCGCCACGCTGTACTACGTGCTGACAGGGCAGGTTCCTTTTGCCGGTAAGACACTCAAGAGCATCCTGGCTAAAGTCGAACGGGGCGAGTTCCCGCAGCCTCGACAGGTCCGGGCGTCGTGCCCGGTGGCCTTGGAGGCGATCTGTCTGAAGGCGATGGCCCTGTCCCCCACGGACCGCTATCCGACCGCAAAGGGTCTGATCGCGGATCTCGAGCGTTGGATCGCCGACGAACCGGTTTCGGCCTATCAAGAAACGCGCAGCGAGCGGCTGGCCCGCTGGATGCGGCGGCACCGCACGGGGGTCCAAGCGGCGGCGGCCATCCTGGTGTCTGTCGCGCTGATCTCGTCGGCGGCCATGCTGGTGGTCACGAATGCCTGGCGAAATGAGAAAGCCGCTCGCGAAGCGGCCGTCGAGAGCAAGGCCGAAGCTGTGCAACGGTTCCGGCAGGCCCGCGAGGCGGTTGATCGTTGGATGACCGGCGCCGGTCATGAACTGGGCTACTATCCAGCCCTGCAGAAAACGAGACTGCGATTGCTAGAACAGGCGGCTGACGACTACGAGGATTTCGTACGCACGCACAGCGACGACCACGATCTGGAACTGGAGCGGGGTCGTGCCTACGTCCGACTGGGGCATCTGCGTCTGTCCCTGAAAGATGTGTCCGGCGCCAAGCGGGCGTATGAGACAGCTCAGCTGGTATTCACCGCGGCTGCCGAGCGTCAGCCCAACGATCCGGAATGTCAAGTCGACTTGGCCGACTGCCGAATCAACCTGGGGCTCGTGGCCCTGGAAACGCATGATTACGGGGTTGCACGGCGGAAATACGACGCGGCGATCGAGCAGTTGGAACGGTTGCTGGAGCGGGTTCCCGACGATGTGCGCGCCCGCGGTTCGCTGGCCACCGCGCTGCTGAACCGAGGGGAACTGCTGGCGGACCTAGCGAGCCTGGACCATGCCGAGCGAGACCTGCTGCAGGCGATCGACATCGCGACCCAACTGGTGAAGCAAAAGCCTGATTCGACCGGCCCGCTCGTGACAACCGTCGAGGCCAAGTCGGTATTGGGCCGTGTCCTGACCCAACGCGGGCAGTTTACTCAAGGCCTCCAATCGTTGAGCGAAGCGGCCGCCGATGCAGGACAACTGGTGGAACGCGACCCCGGCAAAGTGCAGTATTGGGAGACGCGGGCAGGAACGCAGCTCGAGTTGGCTCGAAATCTGCGCCAGTTCGGGCGTTGGAGCGAGGAAGGCGACGCCTATCAGCGCGCGGCGGCCGACTACGACACGCTCGCCGATATCCTGCCGGGGGCTCCCAACTTTGCTGCGAATCGGGCACTTACCCTGCTCGACTTGGCGGGGCTCCGGCACCGGTTGGGCCAATTGACGTTGGCCGAGCAGAAGTTGGCGGTAGCAGAGAAATCCTTGCTGGATCTCCTGGAAATGAGTCCCAACTCATGGTACCTCGTCGAGCGATTGGCGTACGGCCGCGATCTGCAAGGCGGGATTCTGCGCGATCGCGGCAAGGCCGAGGAATCGGAGCGGTGCCTGAGCGAAGCCTTGGAGCTGTACCAGCAGCTGTTGGCAGCCGCCGCGGAAAGCGGTTCCGAGGTCGCTCTGCAAGTCCGCGAGTCGGTGGCTGTCTGCCGCAGCCACTTGGCCCAGACGCTGCATCTGCTGGGCGAACTGCCGCAGGCCGAGCAGCAGTTCCGGACGGCGATCGAGGCGCTGAACGAGATGCTCGTTTCGACCTCCGAGCTTCTCCCGCTCACCCGCCACCGCCTGGCATTCGTCCATCAGTATTATGGAAATCTGCTGGAGGCCCTGGGCAAACCGGAGGAAGCCCTGCTGCACTGGACCACTGCTCGGCAACTCTGGAGCGAACTGGCAGCCGGTTCAGACGCGGCGGCTGAGCACCGCTATGCTCTGGCTTGGTTCCTGGCCAACACTCCCGCCGAGGGGCTGCGAGATGCCGACAAATCAGTGATCCTGGCAAAGAGCCTGACGGCCGACGCCCCCGAGAATCCCGTCTATTGGAACTGCCTGGGCGCCGCGCTGTGCCGGACAGAACGTTGGCAACCGGCAGCCGAGGCACTGGAACGGGCGATCCGAATGCGCAGCGAAGACGACGGCCGCGATTGGTACTTCCTGGCCATCGTCCGCTGGCATACCGGCGACCATCTCGGCGCTCGCGACGCCTATCGCCGCGCCGCCCCGTGGCGAGTGGAAACCATGCCGGGCAACCAAGACGTCCAGCGGCTGGAACGGGAAGTAGCCGCGTTGTTGGGAAAAGAGTGAATGCCCTGCGGAGACTGCTGGCCCAAAAACGGAATGTCCGTCGCCGTCGCCGGACTGCTCAAACGTAGCCTGCAAGCCCTCCGCCGCAAATTCCACGAAGATTCCTGGGTATGAATTTTGCCCAGACGGATTTCATCAGCGTCAATGAGCGTCGATCAGCGGTCTTTTCATTGCTTCTAGCACCGCAGCATTTTGAATTTGTCCAGAAACAACAACGCCAACAGCGATAACACCGTGTGATGATGCCATCCGTTGTCATCCTCGTGCTGCGACGGCATAATGATGGGCTCGCCGTATTTCACGCTTCTTTCCGCTTCCCAGGAATCCTGACGTTCTATGGATAATAAATTCGGTTCGATTGCGATCACGTTTGATGATGTCCTGCTCCTGCCGGGTTACAGCGATGTCATGCCGTCCGATGTCGACGTGCGGACTCGGTTGACCCAACGCATCCCGTTGAACATTCCGCTGCTCAGTTCACCGATGGACACGGTGACCGAGAGCGAACTGGCGATAGCATTGGCAAAAGTAGGGGGACTGGGCTGCATCCATAAGAACATGTCGATCGAGGCGCAGACGGAGGAGGTGCACAAAGTCAAACGCAGTGCCAACGGGATCATTTTCGATCCCGTGACGTTATCCCCCGAGGTAGATGTTTCATATGCACGCCATATGATGGATTTGCATAACGTCTCTGGGATACCAATCATCCACCCTAACAGAGTGCTAGCAGGCATCCTGACCCGCCGCGACCTGCGTTTTCTGGAACGGACGAATATTCCGGTTTCGCAGGTTATGACGAAAGAAAACCTTGTGACGGCTAGGGGGGAAGTAACGCTTGAGGAGGCTGAGAAAATTTTAACGGCTAAAAAAGTGGAGAAACTTCTGCTGGTTGACGAAGAATATGCACTGACAGGACTCATCACCATCAAAGACATCGACATGATGAAAAGTTTCCCCCAAGCTAGCAAGGATCGTCAGGGACGGTTGCGCGTGGGGGCGGCTGTGGGTGTCTTGGATTATGATCGAGCCCAAAGCCTTATCGAAAAAGACGTGGATGTACTTATCGTCGACAGCGCGCACGGTCATTCGGCCAATGTGATCGAGACGGTCAGTGAGATCAAGCGGCGATGGGACATCGACGTTGTCGCGGGCAATGTGGCAACCGGACAGGGTTGCCGCGACTTGATCAAAGCGGGTGCGGATGCGGTCAAGGTCGGGATTGGGCCGGGATCGATCTGTACGACTCGCGTGGTCTCGGGAGTGGGGGTGCCTCAGATCACGGCGATTTACGAAGTTGCGAAAGCAGCCGAAGACAGCGGGACTCCGGTCATTGCCGACGGGGGCATCCGTTATTCGGGCGACCTGACCAAAGCGATTGCGGCCGGGGCGAATGCGGCGATGATCGGCGGCTTGTTTGCCGGTTTGGCGGAGAGTCCGGGCAAGACGATTTTGTACCAAGGCCGCACGTTCAAGACGTACCGCGGTATGGGATCGATGGGGGCCATGATGAAGGGCTCCAGTGACCGTTACCGCCAGGCGGAAGGGGCTGGAGTCGGCAAGCTGGTCCCGGAAGGCGTGGAAGGGCGAGTTCCCTTTAAGGGTCCGTTAGGAGATTTTGTTTATCAACTGGTCGGTGGTCTGCGAGCCGGGATGGGGTACTGCGGTACACGCACGATTGAACAACTGCGGAAGGATTCGCAGTTCATCCAGGTTTCGCCGGCATCGGTTAGGGAGAATCATCCCCATGACATTGCGATCACGCAGGAAGCACCGAATTACAGTGTCGAATCATCGTCGGCCAGCGACGGCAACTGACGGGTCGAAAAACCGGAAGGGCGTGTTCAGCCTGGTGGTTTTTCGAGCCTACTGGTTGGTCCCCGCGCTGATCGGTGGGGCGATCCTCTCGATCCCGACGCTTGGTTTGGGGCAGGCCGAGCCCGCGCCGTTGAACGTCCACGACGCAGAGGATGCTCGACCCATCTGGTCGCCCTCACGACCCGACAGCGATCGAGGCGCGACAACCGCTTCGTCTTCCAGCACCTTGCGACTGGTCCGCGAGGGATGGGGTCAGAGTCGACCTGAGACGATCTCCGGTTCCAATCCCAGCGGTCTTCGTTGGCGAGGTCCTTCGGCGGAGGACGTGCGGATCCCGGTCGACGATTCCTCGATCCCGCTGACGCCGGCCAATTGGCAGGGCATCATGAATCCGCCCACCCCATCTGTCCAGACGGTGGCTCATCAAGATTTTGACGATGCTTTCCAGGATCCGTTCGGGGACCGGTTGGCACGAAACAACGATCCGCCCCCGTTGCCCGACCTGCCGTCGGCCGACGACGCCCCTTCCTCGTTGTTACCGATGCTGGACGAATTACTGCCGCCTTACGAGGAACCAGGACGGACGGGTTCGACGGCGGAAACGACCGGAGATTTCGCGCTGCCCAGCTTGGATCAGCTTCCGGCCGCACCGGAGGCTTCGGAAGCCCGCCCCGGGAATTCTGGTCGTCACCTGCAGGATGAGAGCCGTCCGATGTTGTCGCAACCGCAGAGCCAACGCGAACCGATCCGAGCTCAGGACACGACGCCGCGAAGCACCGGGGCGTCCAACGACCCTCCGCCACCGCTGGCCGCACCGGCCCCATCGCTCGATTCCCCCGCGCCGCTTCGGCCAGGTCCGTTTGGGGATGATGATCGTCGGCGCATCTACAATGACCGCGACTGCGAACGCGAGGACGAGAAGTGCCAGGCCGCTCGATTGGCGCTGCGGCAGAACCCGATCCAGAATATCTCCTTGGACATCACCGCGTCGTTCAAGCCGGACGCCAGGACGGCCGCCGAAGAGCGGGAGGCCGCTGAGAACCAATTGCGACGGATGCCGGGCCGCGTTTGGCGAGATCGGCAAGGCAACGTGCTGGCCGATGGACGCGTGGTCGATATCCGCAATCGTCGCATCGTGGTCCGGCAGGAAGATGGCAGCCGACAAACGATCCCGTTGGGCCAACTGGGTGAAGACGAAAACTGTTTTCTTGCCGCTTGGTGGCAAGTTCCGACGGAGTGTTCGTTGGGCGACGAGCGGTTCAGGCCGCGGGATTTTGAGCCGGTCGCTTTCACGTGGACGGCGTCTGCCTTATACCATAAGCCGCTGTATTTCGAAGAGCGGCAACTGGAACGCTATGGGCACACGACCGGTCCGTTTACCGAACCGGTCCTATCCGGAGCCCACTTCTTCTTGAATGTCGCCGTGCTTCCGTACAAAATGGGAATGAATCCACCGATCGAGTCGCAATATCCCTTGGGCTATTATCGCCCGGGAAGCTGTGCACCGCGCTTGCTGCCACCGGTGCCCATCAGTCCTCGAGGCGCCTTGTGGCAAGCCGGCGCCGTCACGGGACTGGTCTTCCTGTTGCCATAGATTTTTTCGAGTTGGGAGCGATTGGAAAGCATCGCGGCGGGTAGGCGTTCACGCGTACCCGCCGCGAAGCCGTTCTTGCCAGCCCTGTTGCGTCGGGCCTCGGTGCCGGATAATTTGAAGGCTTCGTGTCCGCCTTGGTTCTTGGCATTCAACGATTGGGAGTACGACACCATGCCCGCACACATGCCCGTGGATCGCCGTCAATTCTTGCAGCAGACGTTGGCCGCTGGAGCGGCCGCTTCCCTAGCCTGGTCAGCCAGCTCGTCCCCTGCCGGCCAATCGCCCGCTGCGGATTACCAAGTCGGCATTTATACTCGACCCTGGGACCGGCACGATTATCGAGTCGCTTTGGATGCGATCGTCGAAGCCGGGTTCAAGCAGGCGGGATTGATGACCACCACGATGCCCTGGGGACGCCTGGTGATCTCGGCGGATACCACGATCGAGCAAGCCAGCGAGGTGGGAGAAGAGGTGCGACAACGGGGGCTCAAGATCCCCTCGGTGTATGGTGGCGGGATCCCTGTCCAGACGTCGCTGCAAGCTGGGATCGACGGCATGAAGCGGCTGATCGACAATTGCGCAGCCGCTGGTGCGAAGGACCTGTTGATGGGCGGGATCAGCCGCGAGGAGCTGTACGAACCTTATTACCAGGCGATCGCTGCCACGTGCGATTACGCGGCCGACCAGCAACTGTCCATCTCGGTCAAGCCGCATGGCGGGACCAATGCAACCGGACCCGATTGCCGGAAGTGCATCGAGTTTGTGGGGCACGATAATTTCAGTTTGTGGTACGATCCGGGGAACATTTTCTTCTACTCCCATGGCGAGTTGGATCCTGTGGACGATGCCGCCACGGTCGACGGTTTGGTCAAAGTCGGCATGTGCATCAAGGACTTTGACATGGTCGATCGGGACGGCACCCCGACGCGCAACGTGGCCTTGACGCCGGGGACGGGGCGAGTCGATTTTGCGAAGGTCCTGCAGCGGCTCCGGCAAGGCGGATTCACCCAAGGTTATTTGGTCATCGAGTGCTTGGCGCCAGGCGATGGTACCTTAGCCAGCCTGCTGGCCGAAGCCAAGAAAGCGCGGGCTTTCGTCGAACAGTTGGTCGCGGATCTGCCGGCGTGAACGATTCCCCCGCCTCGGAAGGATCTGACAGTGAGCGTCAACGACGGTTGGGTGCCCGCGGACGGTGATCGGTACGCCTTGCGTTTCGCCATGACGTTGTCGCTGGTCATCGGGCTGCTGATGTTCGCGATCAAGGTCGGCGCGTATTGGCTGACCGGTTCGGCTGCAATCCTGAGCGATGCGGCCGAATCGGTTGTCCACGTGGCTGCGGTGACATTCGCCTTCTTCAGCCTGCGACTGAGCTTTAAGCCAGCGGACGAAGAACACCGATATGGCCACGCCAAGATCAGCTTTTTTTCAGCGGGATTCGAGGGCGCCATGATCCTGCTGGCCGCGATCTACATCGCGTACGAAGCGATCCACAATTTGATCGTCGGCCCGGAGTTGGAGAATTTAGGGATCGGGACGGCGCTGACGGCCCTGGCCATGTTGATCAACGGTGGGTTGGGCTACTACTTGATCACCACGGGGCGACGCCGTCGATCGCTGATCCTGATCGCCAACGGCAAGCACGTGTTGACCGATTGCTGGACCAGTCTGGGCGTGATCCTGGGTTTGGTCCTGGCATTGGCAACCGGCTGGCTGGCCTGGGATCCCATCGCCGCGCTGGTGGTGGCGGGCAATATCTTGATCTCGGGAATAGGGCTGATCCGCGAGAGCATTCGAGGCTTGATGGATGTAGCGGACCCGGCAATCGATCGACAATTGACCGAGGTGTTAGACGAACAAGTACGGAACTATTCCATCCGCTACCATGATTTGCGGCACCGCAGTCTCGGTTCGATGTACTGGGTCGAGGTCCATTTGTTGTTCCCCGAGTCGGTGAAGATCGGCGAAGCCCATCGGATCGCCACGGCGATCGAGGCCCAAATGGCTGCGGCGATCGACACCCCGACCCATGTCACGACCCATCTGGAGGCGATCGAGGATCACGACCACATCCACCCACCGGGCGATCATTAGGCTCCGTCAGAAAAGGGGTCTGACCCTTTGGAGGGCACGCTGAAAACTCCAAAAATACGGTGTGCCCGGAGAGGGTCAGACCCCTTTTCTGACAGAGCTTAGGCCGTCCTGGCGCCGACGGTCAGAAGAGTCAGCCCGGTCAGTTCCTCATCGGTTTTCGACCGGCCGGTAACCAGGCTGGCGAGATAACCAACGACGAAACATGTCGAGATACCGATGGCGGTATAGAGATAGCCGTTGACATGGGTGAACCGCCAGATCGATATCATGACCGTGGCGCCGACCAGAGCGCCCGTCAGAGCCCCGAAGGCGTTGGCACGACGAGTCATGACGCCCAACATGAACAGCCCGCCCAATACGCCCATGAACAAGCCGATGATCATCAGGAACGCATCGAATAAGGATCGGATGTTGGGGTTCACGAATACCAAGCCGAACGCGGTACCAGCCACGCCCGTCAGGAATGTGATCCCGCGCGCACACCGCAGGTAGCCGGCTTCGGTCCGACAGGCATGAAAAGGACGCATGAAGTCGGTCACTACGGTGGTGGCAACCGAATTCATGCTGGTCGATACGGTCGATTGAGCAGCCGAGAAAATGCCCGCGACGATCAGCCCGGCCAACCCGATGGGCATCTCCAAGGCGATGAATAGCGGAAAGACCTGGTCGGTGGTGATCGTTGGATCCAGGCGGCCGGGATGCGTGCGATAGAAAGCGAACAGCGCCGTCCCCATCCCGAAGAACAGCAGCGTGGCCGGGATCGTCATGATGGCGTTGGTCCAGATCGATCGGGCCGCACGCCGCTGGTCGGGGGTCGTCATGTAACGTTGGACGACGGCTTGGTCCGCTGTGTACGACGAGATGTTCTGGCCGATCCCGCCGATGACGACCACCCACAGGGCCAATTGAGCGCTGGTCACATCCCAATGGAAATTGGCGATCCGGAACTTGTCGCCCTCCACCGCCATCGACACCGCGCCCCCCCATCCTCCGTCGGTTCCTGCAACCAGCATGATGATCGCGACCAGGGCGCCACCCAGCAACACGAAGGTCTGGATCGTATCGGTCCAGATCACCGCCTCGACACCGCCCATCGTGCAGTACAGGATGCTCAGCACCCCCATCAACAGCACCGATTGGGCTGGAGTCAGCGGTGTGGCTACGGCCAAGGCCAAGCCGGTCAACGACATGACCACTGCCATGCGGAAGACGTGAAACAAGGTAAAACTGATACTGCCAAACCATCGCACCGGTCGACTGAAACGTCTTTCAAGGTACTCGTAGGCGCTGGTGACGTTCAATCGGCGGTAGAAAGGCAGGGCGACATACACGCCGACAAAGGCGACGACCGGGATCATGAAGTTGCCGACGGAATAGACCCAATCCTGGGCGAATGCCTTGGAGGGCAGGCCGGTGTAGGTTAACGAGCTGAGCATGGTCGCGAAAATACTGCAACCAGCAGCCCACCAAGGGATCTGCATGCCGCCTCGAAAATAATCGTCCGTATTCTTGTTCTTGTTGGCAAAGTAGACGCCGATGCCGACCATCGCGGCCAGATAACCGAACAGCACGCTGTAGTTCACAACGCCGAACCCCTGCTGACGTCCCACCGGTTGGACGCTCCAAATCGCCGCCGATCGGACTCGCGGCCGAGACTCTCCGCTGGCGATGACGATCCGATCGTTCCACATGACGGGGATCGTGGTGACGAGATTCTCGGGAGACGACCCGGCCGACGCCCAACGATCGGTGATCGTATGATAAGCCCATGCCGAGCGGGGAAAGCCGGGGTGCTGGTCGCGAAGCTGGTCCGCCTGGAAGAACAGCTCGCCATCGTCGCCGCCCAGGACCAGGATGTGACTCTGCCCATAACCGATGCCCGTCCCGGCCACGATCGGTCCGGGCAGATCGGCTCGCGGTCGCCAAGTCCCGGTCCGTGGAGTAAACTCCCAAACATCGGTCAGGAACTGAACCGTTTCGCCCTGCTGCCGACGTCCACTCATCACGTAGACGCAATCGTCGTAGCCATTGTGCTGGCTGGCCGTCACAGAAAAAGCCCGCGAGACGCCCGGCCAGGCTTCCAGTTCCTCCCACACGAAGGCCTGCGCCTGATCCTTTTTCGCCAGATCCAAGGCCCAGAAATTCTTCATCGCCGATTCCAGGTTCGGACCGCTTTGACCGCCGGCCAGATAGACCACTTCGCCGACCAGCACCGCTTGGCCGTAAGCACAACCGCTCGGCAGCGACGGGTATTCGGTGCGAACGATCTGCTCGGATGCCGGATCCCAGGTCAGCAGGAAGACTTCCCGAAACGTCTGCTGGGAATCGTTGCCGCCGATACACAGCACGCCGTCACGCGTCGATACGGCGGCCCCGTACCCGATGGGCCGCGGTAACTTGCCGCCATCGGACCAGACATAGCCATCGTCTGCTTTTCGCAAAACGTAAATCGAGTCGTGCCAACGTTTTTCGCTGTCCCAGACCGGTCGAGCAAAGTTGGCGCCACCGGCAACGATCAAGACATCCCGATGGACCCCGACAAACGGCCCAGCCACTCCCAGCTCGTCCGGCAGATCGGGCAGCCGCTGCCAATCCAAGTGAATCGAGTCCTCGGCGGCGAAACTCGGGCCGATCACCACCACCATGCAGCAAACCATCATCATCATCGGGTTGCCCCACCGTAGCGCCGGTGATCGAAATTTCATTTTCGAGTTCCTCCCGAACCCCCAACGTCTTGCCCCACGGATCATCGACCGTGCAGATCATCCAGGAACCGTTCGGCCGTCCGCAGGTGCTGGTCCAACCGCGAGCCCATTCGGCGACATTGCGAGACCATGACCGACATCCTGGGATTCGCACCAAAAAACGCCTGGTGTCGATGGATGAACCGCCAGTATAAGGCGTCCCAGATCGGACACCAATCGCCTTTCGCAAAATTGCTCATCTTCCGCACGTAACTGGACCCGCTCAGATACGGCTTGGTGGTGATCAAGCCGCCGTCCGCGTGTTGGCTCATCCCATACACATTGGGAACCATCACCCAATCATACGCATCGATAAACAGTTCCATGAACCATTGATAGATGGCGTTCGGATGGATCTCGCACAACAGCATGATGTTGCCCAAGATCATCAATCGCTCGATATGATGACAGTAGGCATGCCGCAACACGCGGCGGATGACCGTATCGACCGGCTCGATCCCCGTGGACCCGTCGTAAAAGGCGCCGGGCATCGGCCGTTGGTGGTCCCAGAAATTGCGAGTCCGCTGGATGCGACCATGATGACGATAGACGCCTCGCATGTATTCGCGCCAACCGATGATCTGCCGCAGGAAACCCTCCAGGGAATTCAAAGGCACGCGATCAACTCGCTGCAACGCGGCATCGATCACCTGCCTGGGCGAAAGCAACCCGATGTTCAAAGCGGGAGTCAGCACCGAATGGAACAAAAAGGCCTGATCGGCATGGATGGCGTCTTCATAGATGCCAAATTGGTCGAAGCGATGATCCAGGAAATCGTCCAGCATCCGGACCGCTTGGTCGGGCGACACCGGATAGCAGAAGTCGTCGGCGTCGCCCATGGCGTCGGGAAATGTTGCCTCGATCTCTTTCCGAACGCGACGGAGGGAAGATGCCGTTCGAGGCCAAGCGATCGGCGGAACGGCGACATCGCCGGGTAATCGCTGGCGATTCTCCGTGTCGTAGCTCCATTTCCCGCCCTCGGGACGACCACGATCATCGACCAGGATATCCAAGCGTTTCCGCTGGAGCCGATAGAAATCGGTGAAGAACCATTTCTTTCGGTCCGCCGCAAACCGATCGAAGACGGACCAGGCAGTCAGGAAGTGCGGGTCTTCCAGGATCGTGAATTCGATCCGTGCTGCCGTCAACGCTTCGGTCAACCGCTGATGCAACCAGTCGTCGCAAGGATCGACCAATTGTACGTGGTCGACTGCCAAGTCAACGAGTACATCGGCGATATCGCCCGTCGACGGCAACTGGCTGCTTTCCACGTAATGAACTTTTCGGCCGCTGCGGCGTATCCGGCCAGCGAACTGCTGCATCGATGCCCGATGAAGGATCAGCTTCTTGCGGTGGAAGCGATACTGCGTCATCAACAACGGCTCCTCGACCAGCACACAAATCTGCGTTCCATCCAACGCCGGATGATCCGTGAATAACTGGTGAGGATAGACCAAGGCAGCTCGCATCGGCGGCTCTTTTTTCGTTGGTGCGAAATCGACCAGCCAGCCATCGTCCCACGCCGATCGCTGTGCGCGGTGCCTACTGCAACCACCTGCCAGCCATATAACCGGCAAATCCTACGGAGGTAGCCAAGACACATCCCCAAGCGATATCGACCACGGTCACGATCAAGGGCCAATCCTTCACGGTGGCCAGATTCGTCAGGTCGTAAGTCGCATAGGTGATGATGCCGAAAAAAGCACCCAGCAGCAGCGTCTTCCGAACGGAGCCGGCCTGCAGGCCTGGTACCACAACGAACACGAGGATGCCCATCACAAACAGCAGGTAAAAGATGATCGCCGCTGTCCAGTTTGGGCTGCTCCGTAAGAGAAAGCCCAGGTGATGTTGGTAGAAGTTTCGGGCGATCAAGCCCAGCCAGACCATGTCGATCGCGAAAAAAGCAACCAGCGTCAGCAAATACAGCTTGATGTAGTAAGCGATCATCGCTGCGGGACCTTCTTGAAGACATCGAACACAGACATCGGCGTCACATCTCCAATGCGGCCATGCTGGAGCGGATCAGATCGGCCGAACGTTGCATCGCCGCACGTTCTTCGTCGGTCAACGTGATCTCCATAATCTGCTCGATACCCGAACTGCCCAGCTTGACCGGCACGCCGAAGCAGATGTCGTTCAACCCGTATTGGCCGTCCAAGTAGACACAGCACGGAAGGATCTGCTTACGATCCTTGACGATCGCTTCGACCATCTGGACCGTCGACGCGCTGGGAGCGAAAAACGCGCTGCCTTGTTTCAGTAAGGCCACGATCTCGCCGCCGCCCTTTCGAGTCCGCTCGACGATCGCAGCAATCCGATCCGCCGGCAACAGTTCGGTGATCGGGATCCCCGCAACGGTCGAATAACGCGGCAGCGGCACCATCTCGTCGCCATGACCGCCCAACACACAAGCATGCGTGTTTTCGACGCTGACATTCAATTCCATGGCGATGAACGCCCGCATGCGAGCGCTGTCCAGGATGCCGGCCTGACCGAAAATCCGCTCGCGCGGCAGACCACTGACCTTCTTGGCCAGGTAGACCATCGTGTCCAGTGGATTGGTCACCAGGATCACGATCGCATCGGGAGAATGCTTCATGACATTTTCCATCACCTGGCGGATGATGTTGCCATTGGTTTGCACGAGATCTTCTCGAGTCATCCCCGGCTTGCGCGGCAATCCGGCCGTGACGACCACAATGTCAGATCCCGCCGTATCCTCGTAGCTGTTGGTCCCCAGAATGTTTAAGTCAAACCCTTCGACCGGTCCCGCCTGCAGCAGATCCAGCGCCTTGCCCTGAGGCATCCCTTCCAGCACATCGACCAAGACGATGTCGCCCAGTTCCTTGACCGCACACCAGTGAGCTGCCGTTGCTCCCACAAAACCACCGCCGACGATCGAGATCTTCTTACGCATGACAATCATCATCCTTTCTAAAAAACCACCTACGGGTCTTCTTGTTCCATTTTATCGGTTTGCATCGCCGAGTGCGAGAGACAGGACTTGAACCTGCACGGGTCGCCCCACTGGATCCTAAATCCAGCGCGTCTGCCAATTCCGCCACTCTCGCTCACCTTGCAAACACGTTGCTCT
>REEF01000506.1 GCA_007695205.1 Planctomycetaceae bacterium | reverse complement strand
AGCACTGCGGTGGCTTGCATTTGCACGCGCAGATCCGGTGACGCATTGAGTAGCACCCAATACTTGCCGTCAGCCGACACTGCCACAGAGGACTGGGTCAGCGCGGGGATACGTTGTTCGCGCGCCGCGGTGCAGAACGCACAGGCACAGTTCCACTGGGGCAGGCCACCACCGGCGCCTGCCCCAAGGACTCGAACGAACATGCGCCGAAGCGTCGGTTCAGATCAAGTCGTCCGAGCGCCGCTCATCCTCGGCGGGGCCGTACATGTTGATCTCCATGCCGCAGGCGATCAGCTTCGCGACGGGTTTCTTCCATGCCATTTGTTTTCTCCTCCTGACCACTGGGTCGCCGCGGGTCATCACGACCCGACGACGGGATGTTAGCACACAATCCGAAATCCAGCGATCCGGCCATCTGACGACATGAGCGACGCACGCTATGTTCATCTCTGGCCATGGCCATCGGACCGGTGCCATTACCTGGCCGCGCCACCTTCGATGGCGCGACCCTGTAACTCAGTTAGGGGTGATCCGGTAAATGTCACCCTCGTCGATGGCCACATAAAGGCTGTTGTCCGGTCCCATCACCAGCGAACGGAACCGTCCGGGCTCCATCGGCAGGGGGAATTCCGTGGCCTCGGCCGAGGCACCGTCCTCTGCGATGTCCATCACGTCGATACGCTGGCCCGGGGGCGTGCCCCCGAATCCGATGCCCATGTAGCCCACGACCAGCTTGTCTTCCCATTCGCCCCAGTGGTCGCCCGACAGATAGGCTGCGCCCGCGATCCCCTGCGACAACTGGTTGTTCTCCCAAGCCGGAACCATCGCATCGGGATAGGTCTCATAGTCGGTCATCGGCATCCAGGCCGCGCGCTCGGCCGGTTCCATGCCTTCCATCTGGTTGGGGGAATATCCACAGTAGTCGTCCGGGCAGTCGTCGCGGCCGGCCATGTTGGGCCGCGGGTCCCAACCGCTGTTGCCGCCGTTCACAAGAACGTTGATCTCGTCCGTGTGCCAGGGACCGTGCTCGGTGATCACCGCGCGGTGATCGTCTGGACGGAAGGCGATACCTTGCACGTTACGGTGGCCGTAGGTGTAGATGCGCGCGTCGAAGCCTTCTGGCGGTGCGTTGTCTTCGGCCGCGTTACCGTCGCGGTCGATACGCAGTACCTTGCCGCCCAGGAGCGTGGGGCTCTGCGGAACCTCGCCGTTGTGCGTGTCTCCGGTGGTGACATAGAGATAGCCATCGCCCGGGTTGAAGCGAATGCGGCCGCCATTGTGCGCGCCGGGCCCGCCGAATGGATGGTCGCTGGCTTCGGGCTTGTAGGGGATGTCTTCGACGATATCGGTGCGATCAGAAACATCGGTCAGATCGTCGTTAACGGCGAGCCTGATCACGCGGTTGCTGCCGGGCTCGGTCAGGCTGGAAGACGAGTAGACGTAGACGTAGCGGTTGCTATCGAAATCGGGATCCACCGCGACACCGTTCATGCCGGCTTGGCCTTCGCAGAAAAGGTCGTCTTCGGTCGTCGCGAAGTCGTCGGTCCCAGTCATTCCAAGCAGCCGGTTCACGTCGCCCGACGGCAGGCGGACCGACAGTCCACGGCATTTTTCGGTGAAGAACATCGTCCCGTCGGACAAGAAGGCCATGTCCCACGGATCTTCCAGGTCCGTAAGGACCGTCTCGTAGTCCAGGTCCGGCGTATCGGCATGGGCCGACCCGGCGAGCAGCCCATAGGCAGAGGTTGAGGTCATGGCCGCACAAAGCGCCCAGACGGTCGCGTTTCGTTTCATGGTATTTCCTCCCGGTGGTGTGAAACTCGTTACACGACGCAACAGGACTAATTGACGCAAGATAGGCCGCGGGACTGGCGGGCGTCAACGAGCTTCTGCTGGCATCGTTCGTCGCCGACCCCGTCGGGTCGTCAAGGAAAATTCGCGGCGATGAATTCCGCGAGCTTCTCGATGTCATCGTCTGTAAGATCGCGCACGGCGGCGGTCATCAGTGCCGAGTTCGGCCCCAACGTTTCGCCGGCTCGGTATTGCATCAGGCGTTCCGAGACGAACTCCGGGCTCTTCCCGCGAACCGCCGGGAAAACCGCCGTGCCGCGCCCCGCCCTCCCATGGCATTGGGCGCACTCGGCCGAGTAGAGTGCCTGGCCGGCACCCGTCTCGGCCGCTGCCGCGGTCGCCAAGTTCAACGAAAGCGCCGCACCCAGAACGAAAAACATGCGCATCTTTGACACCTCTAGTCGCCGCCTCGCCATAAGCAGTTGAGCGTAATGCGATGTCAACAACTATGAAAGCCACCGTCCTTCACCCAACCCATGGGTTATCGCCCTGGCTTCTGATCGAGGCCGGCGTGGTCGAGGGGCGGGACATGACCTCCTATCACTCGATCCGGACCGACATGCAGAACGCCGGCGCCAACTGGGTGGACCGCGAAGTTGTTGTCTCCAACGGAATCGTCACGAGCCGTAATCCTGGCGATCTCGATGCATTCACGGCGAAGATCATCGAGGAGGTTGAGGAAGGTCGGCACGAACGCGAGGATGCGGTGCCAGAGAACGTCCCGATTTGATTGGTCGAGGGAATTGCCCGAGCAACAATCGGCGGTGGGCATGGTCGGCGCGGAGTGGATTCCGCCAAGCTGGAGTCCAGTGGCTTCTGACTGGACTCCGGAGTCCAAGGTATCTACCCTGGAATCCACCAGACAAGCCATTGTTATTGCGTGCTTATTCTTGCTTCGCGGGGTGGATTCCACGCGGGGTGGCTTCCCAAAAAAATCGCTCTGTCGCTGGCGA
>REEF01000042.1 GCA_007695205.1 Planctomycetaceae bacterium | reverse complement strand
CAATGGCCGGTCTCGGCGTCGCCGGCATGGCGTTGGCCGGTCCCGCTCGCACCGCCAACACCCATCAGGCATCCGACCGCGAAGGGCTCGCAGAGGACGGAGCGGCCGTCGAAGAACGACAGGTGATACCTCTACCGACGGTCGCGGCGATCAAGTCGCGCTCGGGACTGCAAGATGGCGATTGGGTCCGGACGCTCGGGTTCCACTCACCCGACGATGGCGGTGGCGCTTGGTACCAGTTGGTCGCGCAAATCGAACAATGGACGCCCAACCGGGCGGATGTGATCGACCTGGAAAACGGTCTGGTGGCCGTACTGCAAGAACGACAAGCCGTTAATTACCGCATGTTCGGCGCCGTGGGCGACGGCCAGAACGATGACGGCGTCCAGATCAAGTTGGCCCACGCCTATGCCAACCGCCATCAGGTGCCGGTGATCCAGCACAGCGGCCAGTTCTGGATCGTTCGGACCAACGGCATCGCGATCACCACCGACGTGTCCTGGGGCCAGACACGGTTTCACATCGACGAGCGTTACAACAGCCGCCGCACGCCGCGTTTCGTGGTGCGCAACGATCGCCCCTCGCTGACGCTGACCGACGACCGGGACCTGAAGGCAGCCTTGATCAAGCAATTGAAGCCCGGCGTGCAGATCATCCCGGAACTGGCGGCCTACGCCAACCATCTGCTGATCGTCCAGGACGCCAAGGACCGCATCGGGATCCGAGCCGGGTACGAAGGCAACCGCGGCTGGGCTCGTGAGGAACTGTTCTACGTCGAAGAAGAAGGGCGTATCTTGGGCGACATCGCCTGGGAGTTTACGGATCTGACCTCCGTGCGAGCCATCCCGTGCAACGAGACCTATTTGATCATCGAAGGCGGCGGCTTCCTGTTCTCGGGCGATACGCCGGAAAGCGGCGAGTCGGGCTACTACTACCCCGGCATCTCGGTGGAACGCAGTCGCACCATCGTGCGCGAGCAGTGGATGGGCCTGGAGCCGGGCAAACGGGACGTCTCGCTGGAACCGCGAGGCGGCGTCTACCGGCTGAACAACGTCTACGATGTGACTCTGGAGAACATCCGTGCCATGCCGTGGGAAAAGTCGCGACGACCGCCCGAAACGGCCGTCCAGCACGGCACCTACGGGATCGGCGGAGCCCGGATGCTGAACTGTACGTTCCGCAACCTGACGGCCGAAGGCGGTTGGGTTTCTTGGGGCGTGTTCGGCACCAATCTGAACAAGAACTTCCGCCTGGAGAACTGTCGCTTGAATCGGGTGGACGTCCATTTCCATTGTTGGAACCTGCACATCATCGACTGTACGATCGGCTTCAAAGGCATCACCGTCACGGGCGGCGGTCAGTTGCTGGTCGAAAACACCACGCGGCACGGGAACACGTTCATCGGTTTCCGCTCGGATTACGGCGCCCGGTGGGATGGTCCGATCCGGCTCAGCGGCTGTACGCTCAAGCCCTCCAACAACGGCCGCGTCTCGGTGCTGTCGTACCGACCACGCGATTTCGATTACCAATACGCCATCGGCTACGGCCAAAGCATCACGCTGGAGAATCTGACCATCGATTACAGCGCCGCCCCGCTTTCGACCTCGCCCTGCCAGTTGCTGGACGTGGCCGCGTTTTCCCAAACCAAAGACGGGACGCGACTGTTCTTTCCGCAACGCCTGCTGTTTCGCAACATCACCGTCATCGGGCGCGAGCGGGGAGTCCGGCTGATGCGGCTGGCCGACCCGTACCACTTCGATCTGCGCCGAAGCGGCGGCGAGGACCCCGGTTGGTTGGAACCCAATTGCCTGCTGGTCTGTGACAACGTCCAGCTAGAGAAGACGGCCCCAGCCGGTCCCGACGACCTTGGCCAGGCCCATCTGGCGATCGGTCGCGCCGACGAGCGCGCGTATGCCGACGACCGAGCGTTGTATCCCAAGATCGTCTTTATCGACTGTGACCATGTGGCCGTGAATCTAGCCGGTTGTGCGGCCCGTGTCTTCTTCCAGCGTTGTACCATCAACACGATCGCGGCCAGCGGCCTGCGCGGCGAGCTGGTCTTCACCGATTGCCGGCTGCGTCCGGACGTGAAAGCGGCCAGCCAGCCGTTCTATGCCGTCGACAGCACGCTGGGCACTCGGTTCACCGGCTGTACCCTCCACGCACCGGTCATCGGCGGCAAGTCGCATCCCGAATCGATCGATCAGATCGGCATTCTGGAGATCAACGGTCGCGTCCATCACTACCATCTGAACACCGCGTTGGGCAACGAAGTGCTACGGCATCTTGAGGACCGCGGCACCCCGTTAACCCCCGAATTCATCGCCGCACTAGCCTGCCACCACGACCTGCAATAAACGATTCCCGGCCGCCAGTAGCTCCCGGGCGCCAGTGGCTCCCGGGCGCCGAACGGGAGTCCTGAAAAGTGAAAAGAACATACATTTTCTTCTACCGACCGTCCTCCCCGACACGAAGCGACGACAGGCAACCGCCACGGACGCAAGTCCGTGGGCCACGCGACGCCCCAATCATCCGACAGTCGTCACGCGACGGCATGTGTCCGATGGTTGGCACCGCGAGTTAGAACGTTGGTGAGCCCGTAGGAATTCGTGGTTTATTGTTGGTTCGGTTCGAGCAGTAGCCGGAGCTGGGTTGTTATGTCGGTCATCGCTTACACGCCTTCGGCGATTCCAACCTGTATCTGAAACGTACCAAGGATCAGTTGTTGTCATCCAGCGAACACCGTGCCGAGGCCGCTTCGCCGCCCGTCTATCTGGATCTGGTGACGCCCGGCGAATCATGGGCG
>REEF01000331.1 GCA_007695205.1 Planctomycetaceae bacterium | reverse complement strand
TCTACTGGGCCGCGACCTTCGTTTGACGGGCCTGTTCCAAGGCGGGCATCAGGTCGTCAAAGATCCGCCCTGCCCCATCATGAAAGACTCGGCCGATCAACAGATCCGTCAGGTTGCTGCGGTGCTCAGGATGATGACGCAGGAAGCCTCCCAAGCTGAATTCGTCCGAGTAGTAGACATCGACCAATTGACGAATCCATCGCGTTCCGTCTTGGAACGCAGGGACCCAGGAACCTAGCTGTTCGGCCGAGACATCGCCGCGCTGCAGGCCTTCGACCACGGCATCAGCAGCCAGTTCGCCCGATCGCAGCGCCAAATAGACACCGGACGAATAAATCGGATCGATAAAACCGAAAGCATCGCCGACCAGAACCCAGCCGTCACCCGATTGCTGCCGCGTCGAATAGGAGAATTCTTTGGCCACGCGGAAGTCGCTGACCAATTGAGCATCTTTCAAACGCTCTTCCAGTGCCGGGCACAGGGCCAGTTCCTCATGATAAATGTCCGCGGGACGGCCACGATCCTTCAGCAGATAATCGCGGTCTCCGACGACGCCGATGCTGGTGACGTTATCGGAAAGCGGAATGAACCAAAACCAGGACTGCTTGTCTCGCGTGTGCATGATGATGGTGGCCCCGCTATTATCCCCGGCATCGCGGCGAGCGTTACGGTAGTAGCCCCAGATCGCCATTTTCCGCAGATGAGGATCTTCCCTGCGGATGCCCAACGCGTTGGCAATCAAAGCCTGCTGACCTGTCGCATCGATGATCACACGACTGGCCAGTGGGTGTCGAGAGCCGTCTTCTGATTGCAGGGTGACGCCCGTCGCCCGATCTCCATCAAATTGCACGGAAAGCACCCGGGTTCGGTCGCGGCATTCGGCCCCTTTTTCCGCTGCATTGTCGAACAACATCTTGTCGAAATCAGCTCGTTCGACCTGCCACGTTTCGGCGCATTCACGCGGATCGTGATCGCGGAAAAAGAAAGGTTGCGACTCTTTGCCCGAAGAACTGACGAACTGAACGCTCATCTTGGGCGTGAATCGACTGGATTTCATCCGCTCCAACACGCCCAATCGTTTCAGCGTCCAATAAGTCTCTGGCATCAACGATTCGCCGACGTGGAAACGCGGCATTTGCTCGCGTTCGACAAGTAGCGTCGAAAATCCACTTTCAGCCACCACAGCCGCCGCGGTCGAGCCGCCCGGTCCGCCGCCGATGACGACACAGTCGTAATGGTCTCGCATCATGATTCCTTCATTGGTCTGGTCGGGATGGAGCTGGGAAGGCAAGTCAGGACCGACAACGATGATCCCAGACTGACCTAAAGACTGCCAGCCATAGGAATTCTAGCGGCACGTCAATCGGCTGTCACGATCTCCAGCAGCTCGATCACGGGCACGTCGTCGCAATAGATCAAGGCCGTACGACCGTACAGCGGGCCGGGCGAATCGAACTCGAAAATCCCACTCAGCTCATCGCGGGGCTCGACCTCCCAGAACGACAGAAGGCGTACATTTCGATATATATTTCTGTTGATCAGGATCGTGCCCAGCGGAGTCGATTCGGCTTCGATCTCCGTGCGGACCTCTGCCGGCAAAAGGCCCCGGTTGATACGGACGATCCCAAACAGCACGACTTCTTGGTCGCCGATTCGCCGAAGCAGGACTTTGCGGTGGTAGTGCGTCTTGGTGGTTTCCGAACGCAACACGTCGACTTCCAGCGGGCACCCATTATGGGCCTCCAGAGTGACAGTCATGTGTTGGTGATGGGCAAGCAACGTGTGATAAATGGACGGAAGATCGTCTTCCTGGATCTCACGAAAACCGGCCAGTTCGTCGGGCGAGGCGTAATAGATTTTCGTTAGAGCTTCGAGTTCCGGAGCTGAGCGGGGCGATGCTGTCACTCGAACTTCCTTTCCCTTCCTACTTGTGGGTCATCCGTCGGGTCGCTCTAAAACCGCAGCGATCAGATACTGAAGCAGTCGCCCGAACGCCTCGGGTTCGATCCTTTCGGCAACTTCCTGGCATCGCTGCTGGTGCTTCTCGATCAATCGATGAGCTTTATCGAACACGCCGGCTTGCTCGTACAAATCCCAAGCCCTCTGCAGCCGTTGTTCGAACGGCTGGCGATCATCTCGCACCAGGTTCAACAATTCGTCGACCGATGGATCATCCAGGCTTTCCAAAGCCAGCGCCCACAAGATGGTCGGACGGCCAGCCAACAGATCGGCTCCGGCCGTCAGCTTGTTATGCTGGTCCCCTCGCCAGTCGTTCAAATCGTTCAGGATCTGAAAGGCGACGCCCAGATTCCTGGCAAACACCTTGATGGGTTGAACGTACGGTTCGACAGGCCCCGCCAGCCGAAGGCCGGCAAACAGGGCGGCTTCGAAGGCCGGCGCTGTTTTCAGTGCATAGATTTTCAGTGCATCGATCGGCTTGATCCGCTTGTCTTGCGAGTCGCGCCACAGCAATTCGGCCCCTTGGCCCTCGGACAGTTTCGTATGCGCGGCAGCCAGGCAGTCCAGGATGTCGACCGCCACTTCGGCGCCCAACGTCTTGGTCTCGCGAGTGACCATCCGGTAGCCCATCCCGATCAAGTAGTCACCCACATTGATCGCCGTGGCCGTCCCGAACTTGCGGTGCATGGTCGCTTCTCCGTAACGGAACGGGTCGTCGTCTTCGATATCGTCATGCACCAGCGACGCTTTGTGGAATGTTTCGATCGACATCGCCGCTCGTTTCACCGCGTCGGGCAGCCGAGCCACCCATTGGGCGCCGTCCGGCATCGTTCCGTGCCCCCCGGTCAGCGCATCGTACACCGCCAGCGTGATGAACGGGCGCGAGTACTTGCCGCCTTTCTGCAGGAAATCGTACGCGATCGATTCGGTTCCGGCGATCGGTTCGATGGCGGTCAGTCCATCGCCATTGATCTGACTCAACCGTGGACCGCCGCGAACTCGCGGGATCAGACGTTCGATCTCGTCCGAGGCGAACATCCCCGACGCACAACGCATCAGATGCACGTAGCTGCGAGTCTGCGAACCGGCGTCCGAACGAAAAGCATGGATCATCTCGTGTACCCAGTCTTCATCGACCGATGTGTTCCGGCATTCGCTGGATAACAACGGTACTGCCATGCAAGGAATACCGGCCAGCAGGATCTTGTCGATCGCCTTCTCCAGCACATTCAGGCAGGCGACCCCGACGATCGCGTCGACGTGACCACCGACAATGATCCGTAAGACCAGCGGCGAACCCTCTGCCACTAAAACCCGATAGCCCATCGATTCCGAAACTTCGCGGAAATCAGCGATGCTGCAAGCGCCGCATTTAACACACTCCAAACCTCGCTCGTCATATTCGGCGGGGCATCCCCGGGAATGCTTCAGGCAGTGGGGCAGCAGCAACAATCGTCGCGAAGCAGGGACGGCCGCTACCTGCTCACGCCAAAACTCCGATGCCAAAATGACCATCGTCCAGCCGATAAACGCGTCGGGCAAATCCAAACGTTGCAGAATACTACGAGATACCCGTTCCAACTGGTCCTTAGACACCGCATGGGTCTTATCCATGCGTGCTGCCACTTCTTCACAGTAGCTGCGAATTTGCTGGCGTACCGGTCGCTGCTGCGGAACCGCTTTCAAATGCCCCGTCCTCCGAGGCCCTACGGAGGCTCCCGGCACGGCGATCGCCGTCTCCCGCACATGTTGTGTCCCACCGATGATTGACAACGATTGCTCCCTATGTCTTCTGCGGCACGCCCCCCGTCGAACGCACCAACCGTTGTTGGAATCAACCTATTCTAGCTAGCCTTAACCCAGCTTCGCCAGTGGGCATCTACAAACGAGCATAAATTCGGTTCTATCTGGGGGCCCGTGGTCGCATGGGGGAGTACAGGCAGCAGTTTTCAGGGCATACGTCGTGGTTGGGGCCATATTGACCGACCGCCAATCGCGGGGCCTGAGGATCGATCCGCTCACGAATCAATTCTCCGATCATCCGGATGAAGTCAGGATGAGTGCCGACCGTCTGGGCACGGATCATGCGAATTCCTAATTGGCTGCAAAGCTCCGCTGCCTCGACATCCAAATCGAACATTACCTCCAGATGGTCCGAAAGGAAGCCGATCGGCACCAGCACCAAGTGGCCGGGTCGTTCGCTTCGATGCAACTGCTGGATGGCATCCCCCACATCCGGTTCCAACCACGGTTGTGACGGAGGACCGCTGCGACTTTGATAAACCAAACGATACTTTGGGTGTTGGAGTGATTCGCTGACCAGACGGCAACTCTCGTTCAGTTGCCTGACGTAATCGCTGTTGTCGGACATCGATATCGGGATACTGTGAGCCGTAAAGTACAACCATGTGTCGGATCGATCCGCTTCCGGGATCTCCGCCAAAGCCGCTTGGACACGATCAGCCTGAGCCTGAATAAAACCGGGATGGTTGTAGAAGACGCGGATCTTGTCGACCACCGGCGCCGTCTCGCCACACGCTGCCCGCGCCGCCTGGATGTCCTCACGGTATTGACGGCACCCCGAGTAACAACTGTAGGTCGAGGTGACCCAGGCCAGCGCCTTGCGAACTCCGTCAGCCTGCATCTGACGCATCGTGTCCACCAGCATCGGGTGCCAGTTGCGGTTCCCCCAGTAGATGGGCAGTGACAGCCCGCTGGCGCCCAGTTCCTGTCGGAGTGCTGCAATCAGATCGCGAATCTGGTCATTGATGGGACTGATTCCGCCGAAATGATAGTAGTGTTCGGCAACTTCGAGCATCCTTTCGCGCGGGACCGGTTTTCCTCGCAATACGTTCTCCAAGAACGGCATAACGTCCTCGCGGCGTTCCGGACCACCAAAAGAGACTACCAAGATTGCATCATATTGGTCGGACATATTGGCTTATTGACTCCCGTCACTCTTGACTTGATCGCATGGCTTTTCGTCCATAGTGTATCACGACGGGAACCATCGCGTTCAGAACTTGCCGCTGACGACCTGAAAATGAGTTGGCCGATTCAAGCTTTCGCCACCTTGCAGTACCCACTGAGCGATCCATTGGATCATCTGATCCGCCGAAACGTGAACCTGGCCCAACAACTGATGCCCCAGCGAACCATCGTTCAGATAAGCCACCGGGCCCTCGTCGCCCACCAGTTGCACTGGCTTGTCCATCAGTTGTCCGAAGCGATTGGCCACGTCCTTGACTCGAAGCATTTCGGGACCGGCGATGTTGATGATTTGCGCCGGTACGGCCGTGTGGTTCAGCGCTGCCAGCGTCATGGCATTCGCCTCGGCTTGCCAAATCACATTGACGGTCGGCATGGTGATGTCGATCGGGTTTCCGGCCAGCACGTCCTTGGCGATGTCGACCAAAACGCCATAACGCAACTCGGTGGCATAATTCAATCGCAGCAATGCGGTCGGAATCTGCAACTGTTCGCCAAAGTATTGGAACATCCGCTCGCGTCCGAGGACGGTCATCGAATACTCACCCGTCGGGTCTAACGAATCTGTTTCCCGGGACCCGGTCCCGTCGGATGGCACCATGCCGTACACATTTCCGCTGCTAAAGGCCACGATCCGGCTGTTGCGAAATTTGCGGCAGACCAGTCCCGGCGCGTAGCAGTTCAGCGCCCAGGTCAGCGCCGGGTTGCGACTGGCGCCGAACTTCATGCCCATCATGTAAACAACCAGCGGTGCATCGGGTAATCGATCCACCTCGGCTCCGTCTAACAGATCGCAAGAAATCGTTTCGATTCCCCACTGCGACAAACGCTCGGGAAGTCCAGGATCGGAAAAACGAGAAACCCCGATGATGCGTCGATCTTGCCCCGCCACATCGGACGCGCGTCGAGCCATCCGAGCCAAAGTGGGCCCCATCTTGCCGCCGACCCCTAAAAGGATCAAATCACCGGGTACCTCGCTCAGTACGCGGATCGCCTCGGAACTCGGTGTACTCAACCGATCTTCCAGTTCTTCTACATTCAATGGTGCTGGTTCGCTCATTCGTTTCCTTCCCCTCATCTCAATGGCCCCCGACGACAGGCAAGATGTTTGCCAGAACCGGATGGCCCCCGTTGGCAGTCTTGTCCCGAGGATTATCCACCCATTCCGCCAGTCGGGTCAACCATCGATGGAGAGCACTCGACAAACGTTCTGCCGTTCGAAAATTTGTATAAGACACAACAAACGATATGCAGACTTTCTTATCGCTTAAATTGGAATTTAGCTAAGACATTATGAAACAATGGTTTACAGAGATCGACCGCCATTGCCACCACTTTGGTGTTTCGTGGTTGGGCCTCTTGATCAAACGGGCAACTGCGATGCACAATAGGGAGGCTGTGCAGTGAGTGCAGCAATGCACCACAGCGGCCCAGAACGTTCCTCTTTTAGCTCTGGAGTTTCCACATGACCAATCAAGGCGCTCAATCGGGCGGAATGGCCCGGCTGCAACTGCCGAACAAGGAAGTCGAATTACCCATCGTTATCGGAACGGAAGACGAGCATGCCATCGACGTGACCAAGTTGCGAGGCGAATCGGGCTACATCACGCTCGATGAAGGCTATCGCAACACCGGGTCGGTGGAGTCCAAAATCAGTTTCATCGATGGCGAAAAGGGCATCCTGCGGTATCGCGGCATCCCGATCGAGCAACTGGCCGAGCATTCGACGTTCATCGAGACGGCGCTGCTGCTGATCTACGGTGACTTGCCGACGGCCGATCATCTGGCCCAATTCCGCGACATGTTGATCGAACACGAGAACATCCACGAGGGCATGCGGCACTGCTTCCAGGGCTTTCCCCCCACTGGTCATCCGATGGCGATCCTGTCTTCGATGATCAACACGTTGTCGTGCTACAACACGGATGTGCTGCGGATGGAGGAAGAGGGCACCTTTGAAAACGCGGCCGCTCGCTTGATCTCGAAAATCCGCACGGTTGCTGCTGCGGCCTACCGGACATCGAGCGGCATGCCGCTGATGTACCCGGATCCCAAGCTGGCTTACTGCAAGAACTTCTTACACATGATGTTCTCGCTGCCCAACCGGGCATACGAACCGGATCCGGATATCGTACGGGCGCTCAGCTTGTTCCTGATCCTGCATGCTGACCACGAACAGAATTGCTCGGCGGCGACGGTGCGGATGGTCGGTTCGTCGGGTGCGAACCTGTTCGCGTCATGCGCCGCGGGCGTGTGTGCATTATGGGGTCCGTTGCACGGCGGGGCGAATGTGGCGGTCATCGAACAACTCCAACGGATTCACGCGTCGGGCACCAGCATCAAAGAGCTGATCGAACGCGTCAAACGCAAGGAAGAACGGCTGTTCGGCTTCGGTCACGGAGTGTACAAGAATTACGACCCGCGCGCCCACATCCTCCGCGATCACGCGCCGAAAGTGCTGGCCAAGCTGGGCAGGCAGGACCCCTTGCTGGATATCGCTCGAGAGCTGGAAGAGATCTGCTTGAGCGACGATTATTTTATCAGCCGGAACCTGTATCCGAACGTGGATTTCTACTCGGGCATGCTGTTGCGAGCCATGGGAATTCCCGTGAATATGTACACGGTCATGTTCGCGATCGGTCGAATGCCGGGATGGATCGCTCAGTGGAAAGAAGTCCACGATAATCAGAGTCGCATCTATCGGCCGCGCCAGGTGTATACCGGACCTCCGTTGCGAGACTACGTGCCGGTGGAACAACGAGCCTGAGCCAGCGGGCAAGGTGCTTGTGGTTGAATCCCAACCGGCTGGTCGCCATGATGGGGCCAGCCGATTGACGCTCGAATGTCTCTCGGCGGCATCGGGATCTTTTTCCAGAAACCTTGCCAGTGCAAAACCTGGAAATGGCCTGCTTGGATCTGAACTTGGACGGCTCCGTCACGAGCGGTGTGCAAGGACCGTGCGCCTCGCTCGTTGTAAGCCGCTTCCACCAACTGGACCCGCTCGGGATCGGCGCCGCTGAAGATGACCCAGTTCGCTCGAGCCCAATCGGCGAACGCGATCTGTTGAGGTAGGTTTCCGCCATGATGCGGCGCCGTGACGATATGCCAACCCAGGGACTCTTCCGCCAAAAGATCCTCCAGCCCCGGAGACTCGATGTCCGCCGTTAGCAGCATCCGGATCCCGCCATACTCGATGCCCAACACCAGGCTATCGGCGTTGTCGCTTCGCGTCGCATCCAGGATCACTGGGTGCCAAACTTCGATATCGACATCTTCACCCGCGGCCAACCGATCCCCGGCACGCAGTTCGCGGATCGGGATCTTCCGCTCTTCCAATCGTTGATGTAAGGCACGCAAAGGCACATTGGGCTGATCGAACATCTCAGGCGGTACATAGACGATTCCGACGGTGAAACGTTCAGCAAGTTCTGGAATCGCATTGTAATGGTCCAAATCGCCGTGCGAGATGATCACCGCGTCCAGATGCGTGATGCCACGCGCCCAAAGGGTCGACGAAATGGCGCGAACCACCGAAGTCGATGATCCCATGCCTCCCGCGTCGAACATCAAGGTGCGCCCGTCGGGTAGTTCGACGATCGTACAGGCTCCGTGTCCCACAGCGACAAACGTGGCCGTTAATCGATTCGTGGGCGAGTCGCCCGGAAAAGCGGTCATGCACCCCACCGCCAACCAAACGACAACGGCCGTCAGACGCCAGCGATGCCGCAGCCGGTCGCGCGGCACGGCGACCATCAAGGCCAGCATCGCGTAGAAGCCCATCACCCACCAGGTGGCCGGCGGCGGTATCCAGAAATAGCCCCACGGCGCCTGCTTGGCCCAGCGGACAGAATGCTCCAGCAACGCCAGACTGCTGTGACAGATCCAGCCACACCCGACCGCCAGCGGTGGCAGGAAACCGCCGAAGGTCAGTACGCCAAACCCGGCAAACAAAGCGACGGACATCGGCAACCAAATCACCGGGTTCAATAGCAGGGCGATCGGTGACACGAGATGGAATCGATGCATCAACAGGGGCACGGCGGCTAGCCAAATCAAGGTGGTGACCATGATCAACTGGCCAGCTCGCTCCCAAAACACCCGCACGATTCGCCAAGGCCAAGGCCGCGATCGAAGGATCAACTGCCGGATCGGGTCCTCGGTCGCCGGCAGCATCAGCAAAGGCCCGAAAGCGGCGATCGTGGCCACCGCCAAAAACGACAGTTGCGGACCGGTTTGAAAAAGCACGGTGGGATTCCAAATCAACAGGAAAAGGGCAGCGAGGGCCAACGTGTTGTAGATCGAACCTCGGCGGCCCGACAGCCGAGCCGCACAGAAGGCCACCACCAGGATCGCCGCTCGAATCACAGGCGGCCGGGCTTCGGTCAATACGGCATACGCCACAATCAGAATGGCGGCGGCGATCAACGACCAGCGACGGGGGACGGCCAACAAACGCAGCAACCACCACAAGCCGCAAGCCAGGATCCCGATGTGCAGCCCCGAGATGGCCAACAAGTGGATCGTTCCGGTCAAGAAAAAATCCTCGGCTCGCTCTCGCGATAGTTCATCGCGGGCCCCTAAGAGCACGGCAGCCGCCAAATCAGACTGGGGGTCCTGGACGTATCTGGCCAACTGATCCTGACAGAAACGGCGGACCCGGTACAACCAACGCCACCCGCCATAACCGTCGGCCCGGCCGATCGAACGCACGCACTCGGGCCAGCGGCTGTGCAGTTCGAACAGTTCGCGTTGACCGCGTCGAAAGGCGGCAAAGTCGAATTCTCCCGGATTTCGCGGATGGGATGGACGGCGAAACGAGGCGAAGATGTGCAGCCGATCCCCCGCAGAAATATCCGGCAATTCGCCAGCGATCGACAATCGAGCCCGCCCCGAAGCAGGACGCCACTCGATCGCGTCCCGAACGTGCGTGACGAGAACCGTCACCTGAGTGCGTGGCTGCGAGGGAATCGAAGAGAATACGTCGGCAGGCGGTGCAGGCATAAGTCGCGGGCCGCTCAGCGCGATCGCCTGGACGCTGATGCTCTGCGAACGCTCGGCCGCCGCCAACCCCAATTCGTCCTTGGGGAACAGGCTCCAATGAGCCTGGTGTCTGATCGCACCGACCGCAGCCGCCGCCAACAACAGCACCACGGCGGCCCTTCGGTCCCGACCTCGCCACCAAGCCAGCCACCAGACCAACAACCCACCCAGCGCCAGCAGGCTCCAGACAATCAAGGGCCAAGCCAAATAACGATCCGCCACGATGCCGGAACTGACGGCCATCAGCAAAACCACCAGCGGCTGGCTCGGGAAGCCAACGATGGAAGTCGAGCGCGCTGCAGCAAGCGCTGGCTGGTTCACCGCTGATCCCCCGTCTGCCCAAGGCGGTTCACGTCGAAATCAGTCTTCTTCTTCGTCTTCCAGCTTGGATTTCGACATGATCTCCTGCTGGACATTACCCGGCATCACGTCGTAATGACTGAACTCCATGGTGTAACTGCCCTGGCCACCGGTCATACTGGAAAGCGTTCGGGCATACGTGGTCACTTCGCGCAACGGGATCTCGACTCGGATCGTCTGCAGGTTGCCACCGACCGCCTCGCTGCCCTGTACCCGCCCACCACGACTGGACATGTCACTGTACACGTCGCCGACATTGGCTTCCGGAACGGTAATCTCCATCTTGACGACCGGTTCCAGCAAACAGGGCCCCGCTTTCTCGAAGACCTGGCGGAAGGCCATGCGAGCGGCCGTTTTGAAGGCGGTTTCCGAACTGTCGACCGGATGATGCTTGCCGAAATGCACCTCGATGCATAAATCCTGGACCATGTAGCCGGCGATGACCCCACCGACCAGACGCTCCCTAAAGCCTTTCTCGATCGCGGGCATGAAGTTGCCGGGGATCACACCACCGACCACGGAATCGACCCACAGAAAATTGTGCGTTTCGTCGTAATGATTGCTCTTCATCTGCGGGAAACGCTGCTTCGTGGCGAACTCCTCGATGTCCGTGCCCCGCGGCAACGGGTACATGCGAATGTGAACCTCACCGAACTGCCCGCGTCCACCCGTCTGCTTCTTGTGACGGTAACTGCCTTCGGCAGGCGATTGGATGGTTTCCCGGAAGGGGATCTTCGGCTCTTTGGTTTCGACTTCCAGCTTGTCCCGCCGATGCAGACGTTCGCGAATGACCATCAGGTGCAATTCGCTCATCCCGGTCATGACCAATTCCTTGGTCTGGGCGTCACGGTCGATGTGGATCGTCGGGTCTTCCTCGGCGACCTTGCTGAGCGCCCCTGACAGCTTCGTCTCGTCCCCCCGGCTCTTCGGCGACACGGCCAGTCCGACCATCGGTGTCGGAAAGGCGATGGCCGGCAGCGTATGATCGCCCAGCGTGGTCCCGGTTCGCAATTCTTCCATCTTGGCGATCGCGACGATTTCGCCCGGACCCGCCTCGTCGATCCCCGTCGTTTCGCTTGCCTGAACCTGCAACAAAGGCCCCAACTTGACGCCTTTGCGTGCCGAGCAGGTCGGTACGGTTTGGTCGCGTTTGATCGTCCCCGAATGGATCCGGATAAAGCTAAGCTTCTGGACGAACGGATCGATGCGAGTCTTGAAGACCTGAGCGATCAAAGGACCGTCCGCCTTGGGCTCGATGTCGATCTGCTGCTCGTCAAGCGTCGCCTTGCGCTGCAAGTCCGCCGGCGACAGTCCGCACATCGCCACCGCGTCCAACACCTCCATCAATCCAACCTCGGTTTTGCCGGAGCAACAGACGATCGGGATCAGACTGCCCTCGGCCACCGCCCGAACAATCAGCCGCGACAGTTCCGCATCGGTCGGTGGTTGGCCTTCGAAATAACGTTCCATCACCGCCTCGTCCACCTCGATGATCGATTCGAGCAACGGCTCGTTAATCTCCTGCGGATCCATCAACGCTCCGCTGGTGTCTTCCGGAACTCGCAGCGTGCTGGCCACCCCGCGAAAATCGGTGCCCTGACCGATCGGCACGTTCAACAGCACACACTGATTTCCCCAAAGATTCCGGATGCTCTCCAGCAGGCCGGGAAAATCGATGTTATCGCCGTCCATCTTGTTGATCACAATCATGCGGCCCACGCCCGCTTTTCCCGCTTCCTGGAAGACGCGACGCGTGTTGACCTCGATACCCGAGTGCGCATTGACGACGATCAGCGCCATGTCGACGCCTGCCAGCGCGCCGATCGTTTGGCCGATAAAGTCCGGATAGCCCGGTGTATCGATCATCTGAAACTGCTTGCCCGCGTGTTGGAAATGTACCACGCTGGATTCGATCGTGTATTTGTGCTGCTTCTCCTCGGGGTCGAAATCGCAGATGCTGGTGCCATCATCCACGCTGGGATGTGCATTGATCGTACCTGTCTTCACCAGAATCTTGTCGACCATCGTGGTCTTGCCGCTGGAACCATGACCGCAGATTGCCACGTTGCGGATGTCTTCGACTTTCACTTTCGCCATGCCGGTATCCTTCTTCGCCTTGCACAAAAACAGAAATCGTCCCTTGTCAACGCACCCTGACACTCAGCCGGAAGTCCCCTGGTCAGCCGCAGCCAGGGCCTGGTCCAGCGTCAAGCTACCTTCGTACAGTGCCCGTCCGATGATGCAACCATCCATCCCTGCTTCAGCCAAACGACGCACATCGTCAGCGGTGGTGATCCCCCCCGATGCAATCACCGGGATTTCCACCGCTCGTCGCATCTCAGCCATCGCTGCCAGGTTCGGCCCCGACATCATCCCGTCCCGAGCGATATCGGTATAAATCACCGCCGCGATCGGCTGATCGGCCAACGATCGGGCCAATTCCGTCGCCACGACCTGGCTGCTTTCCAACCAGCCTTCGCTGGCCACACGTCCATCGCGGGCGTCGATTCCGACCGCCAGTTTGCCAGGGAACCGGCCACAGACTTGCCGCAACCACCCAGGTTCCTTGACCGCTTTGGTTCCGATCACCAGTCGAGCCAATCCCAGACTCAGCATCCGCTCGATCGTTCGCTCGTCACGAATCCCCCCGCCCAGTTCGCAGGGAATATCCACCACAGACACGATCGATTCGATCGCATCAAAATTCACACTTCTCCCCTCTCGAGCGCCATCCAAATCTACCAGATGCAGGTATTCAGCGCCCTCGGATACCCAACGTTGGGCCATCGCTGCTGGATCATGACCAAAAACCGTCTCGCGGGCATAGTCACCCTGTAGCAACCGAACACAATTGCCTCCGCGGAGATCGATCGCCGGCCAGACCTGCATTCACCCAACTCCCAAGTCCTAAGAACAACGAATTTCAAAACGCAAGAGTATGACACACGCAAGGCCTACTCACAAGCCCGCACCCCATCCATCTAGGTGCGGTAGACTGCCAGTCACCGCCGGACGGGATCACGGGTTCCTCGCATCGGTCCAGGGACTACGAAGACCAAGCCATCACCGGTATAATTGAGAAGACCGAGGAAATCCCCAAGTTGGTGTTTCCCAGCCGTCTGATGGCACAAATTCGAAGTTCCATTCCCCGTTAGCACTGCCGCAGGCACTGCCGGAGTCGCGTAATGAGCATTGTCATTGAACCTTCCGCTCAACTAGAGCTTGCCCCCTATAAGTCCCTGGAAAATAACCTATTGTCCGAGCGCATCGCCGCGATTCGGCAACAAATGGGGAAAAGGCTACTTATTCTGGGTCACCACTACCAGCAGGACGAAGTGATCGCTCACAGCGATTTGCGCGGGGACAGTTACCAACTGAGCCAACTGGCCGCTTCCAGCAGCGATTGCCGCTACATCGTTTTCTGCGGGGTGCATTTCATGGCCGAAACGGCCGATATTTTGGCCAACCGACCAGAGAAACTGGCCGAGCGAGCAGGCGATCGGGTGACGGTCGTGCTGCCGGACATGGCCGCCGGGTGCTCGATGGCCGATATGGCGGCGATCGATCAGGTCGAGACGGCCTGGGAGGACATGGGCGAAGTGATCGATACCAGCGATGTGACGCCCGTCACCTATATCAATTCGGCAGCCAGCCTGAAAGCCTTCTGTGGGCGGCATGGCGGGATCGTCTGTACGTCCAGCAACGCGCGAGCCGTGTTGGAGTGGGCCTTTCAACGGACCAAACGCGTGTTGTTCTTCCCCGACCAGCACCTCGGCCGCAACACGGCTTTGACCATGGGGATCACCAACGACCAGATGCCCGTCTGGAACCCCTACGAGGAGCTGGGCGGCAACTCGGAGGACGATTTGCTCAATAGCCGCGTTCTGTTGTGGCAGGGCCATTGCAGCGTGCACCAGATGTTCCGCGCCGAACATGTCCATCAGTTTCGGCAGCGATTCCCGGACATCCACATCCTGGTACATCCCGAATGCATGCAAGAGGTGAATGACCTAGCGGACGTGTCCGGGTCGACCGGCAAGATTATTCAAACCATCCAAGGCGCGGCGAAGGGCAGCAAATGGGCGATCGGCACCGAATTGCATTTGGTCAATCGCTTGAAGCACGAACATCCCGATAAGGAGATTCATTTCCTGTCGCCCGTCGTCTGCATGTGTGCCACCATGTACCGCATCGACCTGGCCCACTTGTGCTGGAGCCTGGAGAATCTGGTCGCGGGGCATCCCGTAAACGTAATCCAGGTCGACGACGAAACGGCTCGCTGGTCGTTGGTCGCTTTGGAACGGATGCTGAAAGTCAAATAGGCGGTCCGATACCGTTATTGGAATTCTTTCCCGGGTTCCGCGTTTCGGAAGCCTTGCCGTCGGGGCTCG
>REEF01000696.1 GCA_007695205.1 Planctomycetaceae bacterium | reverse complement strand
AGATCAACCACATGGAAAGCGGCTTATCCGAAAACGACTCCCGACCCCTTCCGTGTTTTTCATGAAAAAATACCTGGCAGTGCGTTTACGAAGGACGCTTACGAAGGACGCTGGCGAACCTGGACGCTACAATAAGAGTCTTGGATGAGAGACTGCCTTTGCACGGTCTGCATCCCGGCCCGTGCGATCTTCCTGCCAACCGAGGAGCCATGGACGATGAACAGCCGCCAACTGCAGAAGCTGGGCGTTCCCGGCGATTGCGTCAAGAGTGCCATCACGGCCATCCAGAATGCCACCAGAACGGGCGGGCTGAAAGGAAAACAAATCAAGCTGGCGATCCAAAAAGTGCTGGACAATCCGCAGGGCTTTATCACGGATGAATACTTTGGCGCCTTTGCCAAGGACGTGATCGAGGATCGTCAGTTCGAACGGCCCGAACCGATTTCCTACCGGACCTGGGGCACCGATATCGATCACGCCTCCCATGCCCAGATGCAGCAAGCGTGCAAGTTGCCGATGGCCGTCGGCGGGGCGTTGATGCCCGATGCTCATGTCGGCTACGGATTGCCCATCGGCGGCGTGCTGGGCGTGCAAAACGCCGTGATCCCGTATGCCGTGGGTGTGGATATCGCTTGCCGAATGAAGCTATCGGTCGTGGATTTGCCCCTATCGACTCTGGAGGATGATTTTCCTCGGTACAAACAGGCCATCGAAGAGGGAACTCGGTTCGGGGTCGGGTCGGCGTACAAGAAACGCCAGAACCACCCGGTCATGGATCAGGACTGGACGATATCCAGGATCACCCGCGAAAAGAAGGATCTGGCCTGGTCCCAGTTGGGAACCTCGGGATCCGGCAACCATTTCGTGGACATCGGCATTCTGAACGTGCCGCAGCGCGACGAGGATCTGGGACTGGATGCCGGTCGGTATGTGGCCATCATGAGCCACAGTGGCAGCCGTGGGCCGGGGGCGGCGGTGTGTCAGACGTACAGCAACATCGCTCGGATCAAGCTGCCCGCCAAGTACGCCGATCTGGCCTATCTGGCTTGGTTGTCCCTGGACAGCGAAGCGGGGCAGGAGTACTGGGCGGCGATGAATCTGATGGGCGACTATGCGGCGGCGAACCACGAGGTGATCCATCGCCGCGTCACCCAACTGCTGGGCGCCCAAGTTCTGGCCGGCGTGGAAAACCACCACAATTTCGCCTGGAAAGAAGTCCACGGCGACCAGGAGCTGATCGTCCATCGCAAAGGAGCGACCCCGGCGGGCCAAGGCGTTCTGGGCGTGATCCCCGGCTCGATGGCCTCGCCAGCTTTCGTGATCCGTGGTCGAGGCAATCCGGACAGCTTGCACTCGGCGGCGCATGGGGCCGGGCGGCGGATGTCACGTCGCCAAGCCAAGGATAAATTCCGCTGGAAGGCCGTCCAACAGGACCTTCACGCGAAAGGAATCCGAGTGCTGTCGGCCGGCGCGGATGAAGTGCCCGGCGTGTATAAGGATATCGAACAGGTGATCGCCGAGCAGGCGGATCTGGTCGAGATCGTTGCCCGGTTCGATCCCAAGATCGTCAAAATGTGCGGCGACGGCAGCAAGGCCGAGTAACGTCCGCACTCCAAATCGTGAACTCCATCGCAAGCAAGGCCGGGTGCTTGCTTTAGCGTTTCATCAATAGCAGGCCGGCGATGGTCAGCAGGATGCCCAGGGTCAGTTCGCGAGAGAGCGCCTCCTGAAACAGCAGGACGCCGGCGACGGCCGCCATCCCGACCTGAGTCGCGTTCAGGGCGTTCACATAGACGACGGTGGCCAGTTGGAACGCTCGGGTCAATAACAAGAATGCGGCCGTGTTCATCAAGCCCGCCAACAGCATCACGGTCAGGTCATCCGAACTGGTTGCCAGGATTCCTTGCCAACCGATCTGCCACAGCGACAAGCTGCCCAAGCTGATCACGCCCACCACGCCGACGATGAAAACCGTCACGCTCAGCGTCGCGCGTCCGGTCACGCCGTAACGAATGACCACGCCCAGCACGGCGTAGGCCATTCCCGAAACGGTTGCAGCCGCAACTCCGGCGGCCAAACGCCACCACGAATCGGCGGACGTTACGTCGTCCAGTCCGACGGACACCGAACGCTGCGCTTCGGCGGCGCCCAGCGACAACACGCTGATCGCTCCGATCAACAACCCCACGCTGAACAGCGTTCGGATCGTCAGCGGTTCATTCAAGAAGATCCTGCCCAGCATCGCACCGCCCAGGATGATGGTGCCTAGACACAAGGGAACGGCCATGGCCAACCCGACGACCCCCAGAGACCATTGAAACAAAACGTTGCCAAAAACCTGGGCGACCAGTGCGCCTAGGATCAGTCGCTTGAGTACGTGGGGTTCGGGAAGGAATCGATGGCCGCGGAGGTACAGCAGCAGAAGCCAGGGTCCGACCAGCAACACGTTCGGCGCCGCTTTCATCGCCGAAACCCATATGGGATCGCAATGAGCGACCGCTCGGAGGAACACGTTCGCGATCGAATAACCGATGGCGGACAACAGCCCGCAGGTGGTGCTGATCAGCACCGCTCGATGGGCGCTACTGCGGTCGCGAGGAAGCGAGATTGGTGGGTTCAATGGCGATGAAACTCGACAGGCGGAACTTTGGCAACATTGCCGGTGATTCTATTCGACCGGACACGACTGGGAAACGGGGGAAACGGGATGGTTCGGCAGATCATGCGACCCCGACCGGTTCCGCTTCGGGGGCTGGATGCTTGGGTTCCAAATCCTCCCGGGTTTGGGCGTCTGTCCACGGATCTGGCAAATCGGC
>REEF01000831.1 GCA_007695205.1 Planctomycetaceae bacterium | reverse complement strand
GCCCCGCCACACGGTAGATCCCCGCTTCGTGCTCGTGGATCTCGCACCCCAGCAATTGCAGTTCCTCACGCACCCCCTGATTGACCGCAGGTGCTGAAACTACCAGAGAAATCTCATTGTGCGGAATCGGGTCGAGCTGTTGACCATGCCACAGCATCGAATAGCCGACCATCCTCGCAGGTTACCAGTCGGGGATATGGGATGCCATGGCTTCCCGGAAACGTCGGGGCGGCACAACTGGCGATTGCCGAAGAACTGCGGCAAGCTGGGTTTGAATTGGACGAAGACAACGAGGAACTGATCGCGAGACTGCCGACGATCTTTGCCGTGCTGGCTGACGGGCTGAGCGTGCAAAGGCTGCGGTCGGGCGAGTGGGTGGTTTTGCGGGATTATGGGTAGGGGATGGGGCGGTGGTCGTTTATGTGGCTGCTGGTCTGTTGCCAGGTGTTGTTGGAAGTTGGCAGGATTGAGTAAAAGAAATAATCGCGATAAGTATGTCTGTAATATGATTTTTCGTCTTGGTACACCGTCCTACTACACTTCTCCGCTCCGCCATCCGCTCCGGCATGAAATGCTTCTCGGCTACGCTCGATAACCATTTCTGCCTACGCTGATGGCTACGCTACCGTTTGCTGGACTGACTGCTGTACTAACTTACTGACCAGACTGATCCACCGAACTGAAGGCCAGGCGGAACCCGAGGTGGCTGAACCGGTAGTCCGGCGTGCTCCCGCTCCGGATCGCCGACCGGCAGCGCCCCGCGCTGCTGATCCAACTGCCGCCGCGGATCACGCGGTACGAGCCTGTAGCAGGCCCCGTCGGGTCGCTCACCGCCGTTGTGGTGTAGTACCGCAACCACCAGTCCGAAGACCATTCCCACACGTTGCCATGCATATCGTACAAGCCCCATGCGTTCGTTTTTTTCGTACCCACCGGATGCGTCTTGTTGTCTGACGTGTCCCCGTACCAGGCGTACTCGCCCAACGACGACTCGGTGTCTCCGAACGACCACTTCGTCCTGCTGCCAGCTCGACATGCGTATTCCCATTCGGCGTCGGTTGGCAGACGATAGACGCGACCAGTACTCTGCTCGGCTGGCAACTCCGAAAGCTTGCGGCAATATTCCACTGCATCTTCCCACGAGACTTTTTCCACCGGCAACTGCGCGCCTTTGAAGTGGCTCGGATTCGTCCCCATCACCTGTTCGTACTGCTCCTGCGTCACCTCAGTCACGCCCAGATAAAACGGTTTGGTGATCCGCACCGTGTGCTGCGGCTTCTCGTGGTTGCGTGCATCCGAATCGCCGTCTGGCGAACCCATCAGGAACTCGCCCGCCGGGATGAAGGCCAGCTTGATGCCGATCGAGTTCACCGTTTCGACTTCCACGCCCAGATGTTTGGCCCACGCCTCTTGATGCGCCTTGGCTGCCGCCGCATCAAACGGAGCAACCGCCAACGGCGGGGCAGTCGCCTCACCTTTTTCCTCGGCAGCCTCGCGTTCATCGGCAGTCGCCACACCTGGCAGGCTTCCGAGACAAAGCATCATCGCCGCCAACCATACACCCCAGATGCCGCATCGGTTGTTCATAGACCTGTTCACGATCTCGCTCCTCCCGATTTGAGTGCTAACGGTACTCGTCACCAGATTTCGCATCCCTCGATTGTCGCCACCTGTCTCCCGCCATGTCAACAACCCGTGGATCGTCTTGGCCAGTGGCGATCCCGGCCGAAAATGGACACCGCATAGCACCATGCTTGAATGCAAGTGTCCATTTTCGCATTCACCGCCTGATTCGTGGAGCCATTTTGTAAAAACCGGCAGCGCGACGAGTGGGAAGAAGCAAGCTACTTGTCGCTCAGGACGGCTCAGTTTTTACAATTTCGCGGCAGTGACCGGGCGGTTATCTCGTGCTCGCCGTGCTGGCTGACGGGCGGAGTGTGCAAAGGCTGTGGATGTTGTGGTTTTATTTGGTCGGCCTGATACTCTTGGTCGGGTCGGAAATCAACGTGGTCTTCGATCAGCACCGGCACGCGGCCAGTCCGGAAACAGGGGCTCGACCGGAGTCGTCATCTAGGAAATCGCCTGTCCGCTGACCAATTCCAATGTGGCATTAGCGAGACGCTCTTGGATGCCATGATCTTCGCATCGTTTGCGGGACTTCGCCGGCCTCGTCAAACAACGCAACAACCGCCCGAACTGCATCGTCCGCCTCCGGTCCCGTCGCTGACACCGTCAGCGGGGTCCCTTGCGTGGCGGCCAACAGCATCAGGCTGAGAACGCTGGCGGCGTCCTCCGAGTGGTCGCCCTTCTGCAGCGTAACCCTGGCCTGATACTTCACCACCAGTTCCGCAATGGCGGCACACTTCCGCAAGTGGAGTCCTTCCGGGGTGTTCACCCAGACGGTCTGCACCAATTGGGGTTGACGCGGATCTGGGTACTGCAATGTTTCTTGATCGAGAGCGTCTTGTACGTCGGGCACTTCAAGCCTCCTGCATGTGGTTGGAATCCGAGTAATGAAGAATTTCGCCAGAAACTCTCGTCTCGGTGCGGCGCCGATCCATTGCCCCCCGCCGGACAGCAAATGACACAATCTCGCGATGTGTCTCGGTGTCTTGTCACCTTATCGCACCGTGCGAGTGTATGCAAGCCGCGTGCCACTGCTTCAGCGTTTGGCGACGGATGGGATGGATCGTCGGCTCTTGCTGACCCCAGTTCAGTCCCCGATACGGCCGAATTGCTGGAAGTCGAGACAGGTTTCCGTTCGGCGCAGGCATCGCTGTCACGATACTGGTATTCTTTTCGGCAGAGGCTGTTTCTG